>DASQCX010000762.1:0-6083 GCA_035634455.1 Burkholderiaceae bacterium | reverse complement strand
CTCGCCGCACGGTCCGACGCACGACGGCATCGACGTGGTGGACGGCCGCGACGTGCTGATCGAGGACAACACGATCAACGCCGGCGACGACGGCATCTGCCTGAAGAGCGGCAGCGCCACCGGCCTGCGCGACGTCGTCGTGCGCCGCAACCACGTGCGCGGCGCCGGCGTGGCCAACGGCCTGAAGCTGGGCACGGCCACGGTCGGCCCGATGCGCGACATCCTGTTCGAGGACATCCGCATCGAGAACGCGCAGGCCGCGGCGATGGCGGTCGAATCGGTCGACGGCGGCGAGGTGTCGAACGTCACCTTCCGGCGCATCACCGCGGACGACGTGGGCACGCCGGTGTTCGTGCTGCTGGGCACGCGCGGCAAGAGCGGCGTGGGCGCGATCCACGACATCCGCTTCGAGGCGATCCGCGCCGCCCACCTGCGCTATCCGTGGGGCGCGCTGCTGTCCGGCGCGCCGGCCGACGCGGCCGGCCGCCACGACCTGCGCGACATCGTCTTCGACGACGTCGACATCACCTGGCGCGGCGCCGGCGACGCCGCCGGTCCGCACGTGTTCGGCAGTGCGCCCGCCGACACCGCGCGCTTCCCGGTGTACGCCGGCGGGTATCCCGACGCGAAGTTCATCTTCGCCACGCCGGCGGACAAGTCCGAGGCGATCGACTATGCGCTGCCGGGCTATGCGTTCTTCGTGCGCGATGCGCGCGGCGTGCGATTCGAGCGCTGCCGGGCGGCGATCGACGGGGTCGAGCATCGCGCCGCGATCGCCGTCGACGACGCGGTGGTCGACGGCGCGTGTCGGCGCTAGACGGCGTCGATTGCCCGAGGCGTCGCGCGTCGACGGGGCGGCGCGACGGGCCTGAAATCAGAGTTCGCGAAGAAGGTGTGATCGCCCCGGGGCGCGTCGGCGCTTGCGCCGATCGCCGCCCCGGCTCACCGCGGCTTGTTCTGCTGGTAGAGCAGGTGCGCCTTGACCTCCGGCCACTCGCCGGCCGTGACGCTGTACATCACGGTATCGCGCACCGTGCCGTCGCGGCGCAGCGCGTGGTGGCGGATCACGCCGTCCTTCTTGGCGCCCAGGCGCTCGATGGCCTGCTGGCTCGCGAAGTTGTAGTTGTCGGTGCGCCAGCCCACGACCTTCGCGCCCAGCGTCTCGAACGCGTGCACCAGCAGCAGCAGCTTGGCGCAGGTGTTGACGTGGCTGCGCTGCATGCTCTTGGCGTACCAGGTCCAGCCGATCTCGACGCGGTCGACCGCCGGCAGGATGTCGTGGTAGCTGGTCGAGCCGACGATGCGGCCGTCGTTCTCGAGGTCGACCACCACGAACGGCAGCCGGTCCTTCATCGCCAGCGCGCGCTCGACGTAGCCCTGCGTGTCCTCCGGCGTGGGCACCGAGGTGACGCGCAGCCTCCACAGCTCGCCGTCGGCGGCCGCGGCCTTGAGCGCGTCGACGTGGGCCAGCGACATCGGCTGCAGGCGGATGCGGCCGTCGGTGAGGGTGACGGGCTGGACGTTCAGCATGGTCGCGGCCTCAGCGGTTGTTGCGCTGCATGAAGATCAGCTTCTCGAACAGGGTGACGTCCTGCTCGTTCTTCAGCAGCGCGCCGATCAGCGGCGGGATCGAGACCTTCTCGTCCTTGGACTGCAGCGCGGAGACCGGGATGTCCTCGGCCAGCAGCAGCTTGAGCCAGTCGAGCAGCTCGGAGGTCGACGGCTTCTTCTTCAGGCCCGGCAGGTTGCGCACGTCGTAGAAGCTCTTGAGCGCGGCGGCCACGAGCTCCTGCTTGATGCCGGGGAAGTGCACGTCGACGATCTGCTGCATCGTCGCGGCCTCGGGGAACTTGATGTAGTGGAAGAAGCAGCGGCGCAGGAAGGCGTCGGGCAGCTCCTTCTCGTTGTTGCTGGTGATGAAGACGATGGGGCGCTGGACGGCGCGTATCGTCTCCTTGGTCTCGTACACGTGGAACTCCATGCGATCGAGCTCGCGCAGCAGGTCGTTCGGGAACTCGATGTCGGCCTTGTCGATCTCGTCGATCAGCAGCGCGCATGGCGTCGCGCTGGCGAAGGCCTGCCACAGCACGCCCTTGACGATGTAGTTGTGGATGTCCTTGACGCGCGGGTCGCCGAGCTGGCTGTCGCGCAGGCGGCTCACCGCGTCGTATTCGTACAGGCCCTGCTGCGCCTTGGTCGTGCTCTTGATGTGCCACTCCAGCAGCGGCAGCCCGAGCGCCGCGGCGGCCTCCTCGGCGAGCATCGTCTTGCCGGTGCCCGGCTCGCCCTTGACCAGCAGCGGCCGGCGGAGCGTCATCGCGGCGTTGACCGCGAGCATCAGGTCGGGCGTGGCGACGTAGTTGCTGGAACCTTCGAACTTCATGGCGTGGGGGCGGGTTTTGCCTGACTGAGCGGGTCGTTCCAGTATAAGGGGACGTTCCTATAATCATTCGGATAGCCGGGCACACGCCCGCTCTCCGCTGCACGGAAGTACTGCCTCTTTCGATCAACCAAGACGAGACGATGACAAGAACCCTGACCTTGCTTCTCGCCCTCGCGGCTTTCTTCTCCACCGCCCACGCGCAGGATGCGCAACGCGGGTCGACCAAGGTTCAGATGTGCATCGGCTGCCACGGCATCGTGGGCTACCAGGCCGACTTTCCGCAGGTCTACAAGGTGCCCAAGATCGCGGGCCAGGACGCGAAGTACATCGCGTCGGCGCTGACGGCCTATCGCAGCGGCGACCGCAAGTTCCCCACCATGCGCAGCATCGCGGCCTCGCTGTCCGACCAGGACATCGCCGACATCGCCGCCTACTACGCGCAGCTCGGCAAGCCCGATGAGACGGTGCCGGCGGCGCTCGCGACGCCCGTGCCGGACAGGCTGCGCACCGCCATGGCCACCTGCGTGTCCTGCCACGGCGCGAACTTCTCGACGCCCACCGACGGCAGCATCCCGCGCCTGGCGGGCCAGTATCCCGACTACCTGCAGGTCGCGCTGAAGTCGTACAAGGTCGAGGGCAACCCGCACTTCGGCCGCGCCAACGCCGTGATGGGCGCGATGGCCAAGCCGCTGAAGGACGACACCATCGCCGAGATCGCCGACTACCTCGCCACGCTGCCGGGCGAGGTGCGCACCGTCCCGCAGGCGAAGTTCAAGTAGCCGCGCGCGGACGCCGGGCCGCATCGATCGATCAGGACGCGACCGCCTTCGGGCGGTCTCGTTTTTTCCGGATCCGTCGAGGAATCCCTACAGTCGAGGCGCGTCCGGCCGAAAACGGGAGAACGCCGGCTTCCTGTCGGCACGTCCCGCACGCCCGCACGTTCCATGCTCAAGAAGATCCGCGTCGACCAGGTCCGCCTGGGCATGCACCTCCACGCCCTCGAAGGCGCCTGGATGGACCATCCGTTCTGGAAGACCCGCTTCGTCATCCGCGACGAGGCGCAGCTGAAGAAACTGCAGGACAGCGCGGTCCAGGAGGTCTGGATCGACTCCGACAAGGGGCTGGACGCCGTCGGCGAGGAACCCGCCGCGCCGCGCGCGCAGGCGCCCGCAGCGCGCAAGGAGGCCGCGCCGGCATCGCTGCCGTCACGCAGTTTCGCCGAGGAGTTGCGCACCGCGAGCGCCCTTTGCGACAAGGGCCGGGCGCAGATGCAGAGGGTGTTCGCCGAGGCCCGCCTCGGCCGCGCGATCGACGCCGAGGCCTGCGTGCCGCTGGTGCAGGAGATCTCCGAATCAGTCTTCCGCAACCCGGGCGCGATCGTCAGCCTGCTGCGCCTGAAGACGCAGGACGACTACTCGTACATGCATTCGGTGGCCGTGTGCGCGCTGATGGTGGCGCTGGGCCGCGAGCTCGGCTTCGACGACGCGCGCTGCCGCGCCGCGGGCACGGCCGGCCTGCTGCACGACGTGGGCAAGGCGCTGATGCCGCTGGAGATCCTGAACAAGCCCGGCCGGCTCACCGACGCGGAGTTCGACGTGATGCGCAGCCACCCCGTGCGCGGCCACGAGCTGTTGCAGGAGGCGCGCGGCACCTCGCCCGAGGCGATGGACGTCTGCCTGCACCACCACGAGCGCTTCGACGGCGGCGGCTATCCGCACAAGCTGCCCAACGACCAGCTCGACCTGTTGGTGCGCATGGGCTCGATCTGCGACGTCTACGACGCCATCACCTCCGACCGCCCGTACAAGAAGGGCTGGGATCCGGCCGAGTCGATCGGCCAGATGGCCAGCTGGAAGGGCCAGTTCGACCCGGCGATCCTCGCGAGCTTCGTCAAGAGCGTCGGCATCTACCCGACCGGCTCGCTGGTGCGGCTGCAGTCCGAGCGCCTGGCCGTCGTGATCGAGCAGAACCCGGCGGCGCTGACGGCGCCGGTGGTGCGCGTGTTCTATTCGCTCAAGTCGCAGATGCCGGTGGCGCTGCAGCGGCTGGACCTGTCCGGCGGCACCAGCGACCGCATCGCCGGTCGCGAGTCGCCGCAGAAGTGGAAGTTCGGCTTCCTCGACGAGCTGTGGGCGGGCGACGCCGCGCCGAAGAGGCGCTGACGCCCGACAACGAGAAAGGGCCCGGCATCGCTGCCGGGCCCTTGGCTTTTTCAGCTCGCGAAGCGGGCGATCAGTGCGCCGGCTTCGGCGCCAGCTCGTCGTCGGCGAGCGCCTCGCCTGCGTCGACGCTCTTCTCGTGGTTGGCGCCGATCAGCATGTAGAACGCCGGCACCACGAACAGCGTGAACAGCGTGCCGATGGACATGCCGGTGAAGATCACCAGGCCCATCGCCTGGCGGCCCGCGGCGCCGGCGCCCGAGGCGATCACCAGCGGCACGACGCCGAAGACCATCGCGGCGGTGGTCATCAGGATCGGGCGCAGGCGGATGCCGGTGGCCTCGAGGATGGCCTCGAGTTTGGACAGCCCCTTCTTCTGCTCGTTGTTGGCGACCTCGACGATCAGGATGCCGTGCTTGGAGATCAGCCCCATCAGCGTCATCAACCCGACCTTGGTGTAGATATTGAGCGACGCGAAGCCCAGGAAGATGAAGATCATCGCGCCGAACAGCGCCAGCGGCACGGAGATCAGGATCACCACCGGGTCGCGGAAGCTCTCGAACTGCGCGGCGAGCGCCAGGAACACGATGATCACGGCGAAGGCGACGGTGACCAGGAAGCCGCCCGATTCGCTCTGGAACACGCGCGACGGGCCGGCGTAGTCGACGTTGTAGCCGCTGGGCGCGACCGCCTTGACGGCGTCGGACAGGATCTTCAGCGCCTCGCCCTGCGACACGCCGGCCACGCCGGAGATCGTCACCGAGTTCTGCTGCTGGAAGCGCGTGATCGACTCCGGCTGCACGCTGTACTTCAGGTGCGCGACCGTGCTCGCCGGGATCAGGCCGGCGCTGGGCGTCTTGATGTAGAAGTCCAGCACGTTGGACGGGTTCAGCCGGTCGACCTGCTGCACCTGCGGGATCACCTTGTACGAGCGGCCCGCGATGGAGAAGTAGTTGACGTAGCCGCCGCCGAGCGCGGCGCCGAGCGCCTGGCCGACGTCCTGCTGCGTCATGCCGAGCGCGGCGATCTTGTCGCGGTCCACCTCCACCGTGGCCTGCGGCGCGTCGAGCTTCAGGTCCTGGTCGATGAAGTAGAACTTGCCCGAGGCCTGCGCCTTGGCCATCACCTGCTGGGCCACGGTGTTGAGGTTCTCGAACGGCTCCGTCGTCGTGACGACGAACTGCACCGGCAGGCCCGACGAGCCGGGCAGCGGCGGGAACTGGAACGCGGCGACGCGCGCGCCGGCGATCTTGTTCCAGCGCGCCTGCAGGTCCATCTGGATCTCGTGCGCGCTGCGGGTGCGGTCGCCCCAGTCCGTCGTCAGCACGCCGCCGATGCCGGAGTTGACCGTCGGCACGCCGGTGATCTGGAACATCTGCTTGTACTCGGGGATGCCGTGCGCGATGTCGAACACCTGCTGCGCGTAGGTCAGCATCTGCTCGGAGGTCGCCGTCGGCGAGCCGACGATCTGGCACAGGACGATGCCCTGGTCTTCCTCGGGCGCGAGCTCCTGGTTGGACATCGAGATCATCAGCCCGAAC
>DASQCX010000761.1:0-5105 GCA_035634455.1 Burkholderiaceae bacterium | reverse complement strand
CGGCGGCCGTCATGCGGAGGCCAGCGGCGGCGTCGCCCCGTGCGTTGTCTCGACAGGACGCTCGGGCACGGCGGGCGCGTCGCCGGCGTACAGCGCGGCGAGGCGATCGGGCGTCACCTCGGCCGCGGCCAGGTCGAACATCACCCGGCCGTCGCGCACGCCGACGATGCGCGGGAACCAGCGCAGCGCCAGGTCGACCGCGTGCAGCGACGCGACGAAGCTGGCGCCGGACGCGACGCTGTAGCCGACCAGCTCGCGCAGCACCGCGTCGGCGGTCGCGGCGTCGAGCGCGGACACCGGCTCGTCGGCCAGCAGCAGGCGCGGCGACTGGTACAGCGTGCGGGCGACGGCCACGCGCTGCAGCTGGCCGCCGGACAGCTGGTCGCAGCGCTCGAACAGCCGCTCAGCCAGCCCCACGCGCGCGAGCGCGTCACGCGCGCCCGCCGCGTCCGCGGGCGCGACCCACGAGCGCAGCGCGCGCGTCAGGCTCCACTGCCCCAGGCGGCCGGCCAGCACCGCGCTGACGACGCGCAGCCGCGGCGGGATCGGCGGCGCCTGGTGCACGAATCCGACGCGCGCGCGCAGCGCCTTGAGCGCGCGTGCGCCCAGCGACCACGGCTGCGCGTCGAGCAGCGCGACGCGGCCTTCGGTCGGCCGCAGCGACGCCGCGGCCACGCGCAGCAGCGTCGTCTTGCCGGCGCCCGACGGCCCGATCAGCGCGACGCGCTCGCCGGGCGCGACCGCGAGGTCGACGCCGGCCAGCGCGCGCCGTCCGTTCGCGTGGACGACGCCGACCTGTTCGAGACGCAGGCTCACTTACTTGATCAACCCTGCGGACTTGCCCGCGGCCTCGATGCCGTCGTAGTTGGCCGCCTTGGTCGGGATGAACTTCGACGCGCGCTGCAGGTCGAGGATCTCCTTGTCCGCCGGCTTCGAGGCATCGAGCGCGAGGAACGCGTCGGTCAGCTTCTTCGTCAGCACGGCGTCGAGCCCCGGGCGCACCGTCCAGTTGTAGTCGAAGAACGGCGGCGTCGTGGCCAGCACGCGCACCTTGGCGGCGTTCGGGTTCTTGGCCTCGACCAGCTTGTCCATCACCGACGCGTTGAGCACACCGGCCTCGGCGCGGCCGGACGCCACGAAGGCGACGGTGGCGTCGTGCGCGCCCGAGAACGCCACGGTCTTGAAGTCGCGCTCGGGCACCAGGCCCTGCTGCTGCAGGAAGTAGCGCGGCATCAGGCTGCCCGAGGTCGACGACGGCGCGCCGAACGCGAAGGTGTGGCCCTTCAGGTCGGCGATCGTCTTGATCGGGCTGTCGACCGGCACGATGAACTTGCTGGTGAACTTCTCGTCCTCGGCGCGCTGCACGATGGGCACGGCCTGGCCCTCGGTGCGCAGCTTGGCCTGCACGAAGGTGAAGCCGCCCAGCCAGGCGACGTCGATCTTCTTCGAGGCCAGGCCTTCGACGACGGCCGCGTAGTCGGTCACCGGCATGAACTGCACGTCCATGCCCGTCTTGGCCTTCAGGTACTCGCCCAGCGGCTTGAACTTGCGCTGCAGCTCGGTGGGCGCCTCGTCGGGGATCGCGGAGACGCGCAGCACGTTGGCCTGCGCGTGCGCGGCGGCCGCGCCCAGCAGCGCGGCGCCGCCCAGCGACAGCGCGGCCAGGGATTGCGCGACGGCGCGCCGGCGGCGCGCGAAAGAGGGGTGGGTCAGCAGGTTCATGGCGATGCGGTGAGAATGAGGAGCCGGCCGCGTCCCGCCGCCGGTGCAACCCTCGATTTTGCCCGAGCCATGACCGCCACCACGCCCGCCCCGCTCCGTCTGACCAGCTTCTCGCACGGCGGCGGCTGCGGCTGCAAGATCGCGCCGGGCGTGTTGTCCGAGATCCTGCGCACCAGCGCCCCCGGCGTCATCCCGCCGCAGCTGATGGTGGGCATCGAGACGGCGGACGACGCGGCCGTCTACCAGCTCAACGACGAGCAGGCGCTGATCGCCACGACCGACTTCTTCATGCCCATCGTCGACGACCCGTTCGACTTCGGCCGCATCGCCGCCACCAACGCGATCAGCGACGTCTACGCGATGGGCGGCACGCCGATCATGGCGCTGGCCATCGTCGCGATGCCGATCGCGCAGCTGCCGGTGGACGTCATCGGCCGCGTGCTGGCCGGCGGCCAGGCCGTGTGCGCCGACGCGGGCATCCCGATCGCCGGCGGCCACACCATCGACTCGGTCGAGCCGATCTACGGGCTGGTCGTGATGGGCCTCGTGCACCCCGACCGCGTGCGCCGCAACGCCGACGCGCGCGCCGGCGACGTGCTGGTGCTGGGCAAGCCGCTGGGCGTGGGCGTGCTGTCCGCCGCGCTGAAGAAGGGCCGGCTCGACGACGCCGGCTACGCGCGCCTGATCGCCACCACCACGCGCCTGAACAAGCCCGGCAGCCGCCTGGCCGAGCTCGCCGGCGTGCGCGCCATCACCGACGTCACCGGCTTCGGCCTGGCCGGCCACGCGCTGGAGATGGCCCGCGGCGCGGGCCTGCAGGCGCAGCTCGACTGGCGTCACGTGCCCTTGATCGACGGCGTCGAGGCGCTCGCGCGCGACGGCCTCGTCACCGGCGCCTCGGGCCGCAACTGGGCCAGTTACGGCGCGGACGTGCACCTGGACGCCGCCCTGCCGCCGGTCGCGCGCGACCTGGTCACCGACCCGCAGACCTCCGGCGGCCTGTTGGTGTCGTGCGCGCCCGACGCCGTCGACGCCGTGCTGGCCTGCTTCCGCGACGGCGGCTTCGCGGACGCCGCGGTCGTCGGCCGCATGGCCGCCGGCGCGCCGGGGCTGGTCGTCTCCGCCTGAGGCCACGGCGGCTTCAATGAAAAAGGGCCGCGTCGTGCGGCCCTTGTCGTTGGCGGCTGGCGTTCAGTGCGCCCCGCCCGCGTCCACCGACGGCGCGCCGGCGATCTTGGGCGGACGCTTGGTGAACCAGATCGTGAAGATCAGGAACAGGAAGGTCACGGCCGAGGCGATGAAGATGTCGTCGGCCGCGGTCGTGAAGGCCTGCACGTCGATCAGCCGGTTGATGCTGGCGTAGGCGCCGGTGCCGGTCACGCCCGCGTTGTTCAGCGCGGTGGTGGCGCCGTCCAGCGCCGTGCCGTTCAGGCCCATCTGCTCGACCAGGCGCGTGTGGTGCAGCGTGGCGCGGTTGTCCCACAGCGTCGTCGCGATCGAGGTGCCCATCGCGCCCATCGTGATCCGCACGAAGTTCGACAGGCCGGCCGCGGCCGGGATGCGCGCCGGCGGCAGGCCTGCGAGCGTCAGCGTGGTCAGCGGGATGAAGAAGAACGCCATCGCGCCGCCCTGGATCAGCGTCGGCAGCAGGATGGTGCCGAAGTCGGTCTCGGACGTGAAGTTCGAGCGCATCCACAGCACCAGCGAGAACAGGATGAACGCGCCCGTGGCCATCCAGCGCGGGTCCCACTTGGCCACGTTGCGGCCCACGATGGGCGTGAGCACGATGGCCAGGATGCCCACCGGCGCCAGCGCCATGCCGGCCGAGGTCGCGGTGTAGCCCATGTACTGCTGCAGCCACAGCGGCAGCAACACCACGTTGCCGAAGAACAGGCCGTAGGCGATGGACAGCGTGGCCGCGCCGAACGCGAAGTTGCGGCCCGCGAACAGGCGGATGTCGACCACCGGGTGCTCGTCGGTCAGCTCCCAGGCGACGAACACCGCGAACGCGATCACGACGATGACAGCCAGCGTGACGATGGTCGGCGAGTGGAACCAGTCGAGCTCCTTGCCCTTGTCCAGCATCACCTGCAGGCAGCCCACCCACAGCACCAGCATCGCCAGGCCCACGCCGTCGATCGGGCGCTTGAGGATGGGCGTCTCGCGCTTGTGGTAGATGCTCCACGTGACGAACGCGGCGAAGATGCCCACCGGGATGTTGATGTAGAAGATCCAGGGCCAGGTCCAGTTGTCGGTGATGTAGCCGCCCAGCAGCGGCCCGGCCACCGGCGCCACCAGCGTCGTGACGCCCCACAGCGCCAGCGCGGTGCCGGCCTTCTGGGGTGGATAGGTCGACAGCAGCAGCGTCTGCGACAGCGGGATCATCGGCCCGGCCACGAAGCCCTGCAGCACGCGGAAGGCGATCAGCAGCTCGATGGACGGCGCCAGACCGCACAGCGTCGAGGCGATGACGAACAGGATGACGCTCAGCGTGAACAGCCGCACCGCGCCGAAGCGCTGCGTCAGCCAGCCGGTGAGCGGCACGGAGATGGCGTTGGCGACGCCGAAGCTGGTGATGACCCAGGTGCCCTGCGAGATGCTGACGCCCAGGTCACCGGAGATCGACGGCAGGGACACGTTCGCGATCGACGAGTCCAGCACGTTCATGAAGGTCGCCAGCGACAGCGACAGCGTGCCCAGCACGAGCGCGCTGCCTTTCAGGGGTGCGGGCGGCTTGGCCGCCGCGGCGGGAGCGGACATGGGAAGACCCCTTGTTCTTGATGCGGTTGCGAGGCGGGCGCCGGCGCGGCGCCCGCGCCGCGATCACGATTGCTTGTGGTGGCGGCGCGTGGCGGCCGAGGCCACCTTCTCGGTGCCGGAGGCCGCGACCGCCGGCGCCGACGCCGTCTGCGCCGTCGCGGTCGGCTTGATGCGGCCGCCGCCGTTGGCCGCGACGATGCTCGCCACCTCGGCGTCGGCGTCGCGCTGCAGCGAGTCGAACACCGTGGTCGAGGCGACGGCGCCCTGGGTGCGCGGCGTGTCGGCCACGGCGCGGCCGCTCTGGTCGGCGACGTCGACGGTGACGTTCATCGACAGGCCCACGCGCAGTGGGTTCTGCGCCACTTCCTTCGAGTCGAGCGCGATGCGCACCGGCACGCGCTGCACGACCTTGATCCAGTTGCCGGTGGCGTTCTGCGCCGGCAGCAGCGAGAACGCCGCGCCGGTTCCGGCGGACATGCCCTTCACGTGGCCATGAAATATGAAGGATCCGCCGTACAAATCGCTGCGCACCTCGGCAGGCTGGCCGATGCGCAAATGGCGCAATTGCACCTCTTTGAAATTCGCATCCACCCACAGAGAGTTCAGGGGAATCACGGTCATGA
>DASQCX010000760.1:0-4109 GCA_035634455.1 Burkholderiaceae bacterium | reverse complement strand
GACGTACTTCATCGCCGGGCGCTTGATCGTCGGGCCGACGTGCATGTCGGAGATCTGCGCGATCTTGAAGCCCTGCAGCGCCGGCGGCAGGTCCTTCAGCGGGATGTCCACCGTCTTCACGCGCGGCGCCTTGCGGGCGTTGTAGAAGCCGGCCAGCGTCACCAGCAGCGCCAGCACGACGACGCCGCTGGCGCTCAGGTCCAGCCAGCGGTCCGGCGTCCGCAGGCCGGCCAGGCGCCCCAGCAGCAGCACCAGTTCGACGGCGTCGCGCAGCAGCGTCAGCACGAACAGCGACGAGAACAGGCCCATCAGCGTGAGGCTGGCCCAGGCGATCATGTCGCTGCGGCGGATCTCCTCGGGCGTGCGCTTGCCGCGGCGCCGGCGCAGCGCCAGCGGCACCAGGGCCGCCGACACCGCCAGCAGCACGGCCAGCAGCACGGCCGGCACGGCGCCCGACGCCGCCGCCACGCCCGGCAGCAGGCGCAGCGCCACGTAGGCGTGCACGACCACCGAAAGCACCCACAACCCGTTCATCAATCCCTCGTCAGCCCCCGCGCTCCGGGACCGCAATCGTCCCACATCGCGATGGCGATCCGGGCCGCGGGGCGCGGAATCGACGGTAACGAGGCTTTACCTGGGGGCGCCGACCTGGGTCAGGTTGTCGTCGGAATTGCGGTCGATGCGCTTGTTGTAGGGGTCGATGCCGACCCAGGTCGGGCGGCTGTCGACGACCACGGTGATGGGCACCGACGGCCCGTGGATCGGCACCTTGTGCAGCAGCAGGACGTCGGACGCGCCGAAGCCCTTGTCGCCCGGCTTGGCCGAGAACACGCCCACCTCGACCTCCTCGTCCATCGGCACCTCGGTCTCCTTGCCGGCGCCGTCGGCGTAGAACTTGTGCGCCTCGACGTCGAACTTCACCTCGTACTTGCCGTCCGGCCGCAGCGTGGCGACGGCGTTGGTGGCCTTGAGGTCGAGGAGGGCGATCTTCTCGAACAGGTCGGAGATCAGCTGCTCGTTCTGCGGCCCGGCCTCGGCGCGCAGCAGCTTGAGGAAGTCGGTGGTGTTCGGGTACGGCGCGCCCTTGAACGCGTACTGCGCGAGCAGCTTGCGCATCGCGCGGTTGACGACGTCCTCGCCGAGCGCCTCCTTGGCCCAGTACATCGCCACCGAGCCCTTGCGGTAGTAGATGTAGTCCTGGTCCTCGACGCGGTTCAGCGGCAGTTCCTCCAGCACGGCGCCGCCGCGCGAGCGCAGGTAGCGGTCGAGCTCGTACTTCAGGAAGCGGCGCACCTGGTCCTTGCCGTAGTGCTGCTCCATCACGAGCAGCGCCGAGTACTGCGCGAAGGTCTCCACCAGCATCGAGGCGCCCTGCTGGTCGGACGGCACCAGCTGGTGGGCCCACCACTGGTGGCCGATCTCGTGCGCGGTCACGTAGGTCGCGACGTCGATCTTGGTCGGATTGGTCCAGTGCTGGACGAAGCCGATGCCCTCCGAGAACGGGATCGTGTTGGCGAAGGACTGCGCGAAGGTGGCGTAGGCCGGGAACTCGATGATGCGCGCCTGCCTGAACTGGTACGGCGAGAACTCGGTGTTGAACAGCGCCAGCGACTCGTCCATCGCGGCGAGCATGCGGTCGACGTTGAACTCGTGCCCCGGCGCGTAGTACACGGCGAGGTCGACGTCGTGCGCGGCCTGCCCGCCCTGCGCCGGCGCGTGCCAGGTCGCGCGGCGGATGTCGTAGCGGCCCGACTGGATCGAGAAGAACTGGTTGATCGGCGCGTCGCTGCGGAAGTGGACCGTGCGGCGCGCGGCGCGATCCTTCACGAGGCCGGTGTCGCTGACGACCTGGCCCGGGGCGACCGGCGTCTGGTCGCCGTCGGTGGTGACGGTGATGTCCGACGTCACCCAGTCGCTGTCGTGCAGGAACTCGTTGAACTGGCGCGCCGAGTCGTCCTCCAGCTTGGGCGGGCGCAGCTCCGCCGGCAGGCCGTACTTGCGGCGCTTGGCGCGCCCCTCGAGCAGGCCCTGGCGCGCGAAGCCCACCGACGGCGTGATCTCGAAGTTGTTGAAGAAGCTGCCGTTGGGCACGATCGCCGTCATCGGCCGGTCGTTGCGGAAGCCGCGCTGCTCCAGCGTCGTCGTGAACTGCAGCACGCGGCGCTCGCCCGGCTGCATCGGCGTCGCCAGCTTGTAGATGCGGTAGTGCAGGCGCGGGTAGTCGGTCTGCACCGTCGCGCCCGGAAGCGAGATCGAATCCAGCGTCAGGTCCTGCGACCACTGCAGGTGCAGCACCGGGATCGCCTCGCTGCTGCGGTTGACCAGCGCGAAGCTGCCGTGCGTGACGGCGCGGGCGTCGCGCGGGTGCAGGTCGACGTTCAAGGTGACGTCGGCCACGCGCGGCTGCACGACCTTCTCGAACGGCAGCAGCGTCTTCTCGAAGTCGGCGGCGCGCCGGTCGCGCTCGGGCTGCGTCGTGTAGTGGTTGAGGACGTTGGTGTTGTAGAAGATCCAGGCGCCCGAGGCCACCCAGGCGGCGGCCGCGCCGCCCAGGATGGCCGCCGGCGCGCCGCGCAGGTGCTGGCCGATCTGCGCCAGGCGCGGCCGCAGCGCGACGGTCATGCCACGCCGCCACAGCGCATGCGCCAGCACCAGCAGCATCGTCGCGAACGCCGCCCAGTACAGCTGGAACCAGGCCTGGCCGATCCAGAACCGGCCCAGGCCGTTCATGTCCGACAGCGGCACCTGCGGGCCGCTGCCGTAGGTATAGAGGTTGTGCTCCCAGCCGATGTTGACCAGCATCACCGAGGCCACGAAGTACACCAGCATCACGGCCCAGCCGATGTACTTGTTGGACACCAGCACCTGCACGAACACCGTCAGGATCGCGATCAGGATCGCGCTGACCGCCATCGGCCACACGAACCACGCGAGGTAGGCGCCGACCTCGAAGCGGAAATAGCCGTTGAGCGCCTGGAACGCGATGGCCGCCAGCACGGCCAGCAGCATGCTCGACACCAGCACCGCCACGATGGCCACGACCTTGGGCACCAGGTGCGTCCAGTCGGGCGCGGCGGTGGCGTCGATGATCTCGTGCATGCGGCGGTCGCGGTCGCGCCACACCAGCTCGCCCGCATAGAAGATCGCCAGCAGGATGGGCAGCAGCGCGTAGCCGTTGTCGAGCGCCTCGACCATCAGCCGCGTGACCGGCCACGACGGGCTGCCGAGGATCTCGCCGCCGAACACCAGGTTGCTTCCGGCCAGCAGCAGGCCGATCGCGATCAGCACATAGTAGACCGGGCTGCGGAACACGAAGGCCATGTCGGCCTTGGCCAGCTCCCACAGCTGCAGGCGCGCGGTGGCGCGCGTCGCCGGCGGGATGTCGGGCAGCGCCGGCACGTTCCTGCGCGCCTCGGCGGCCAGCATCTCGCGCACGCCGGCGGGGTTGGCCTCGCCCAGTTCCGCGAGCTCCGCCTGGTGGCGCCGCGCGGCCTTGCGCGCGCGGGTGAGCTTCTCGGGCCTGGCGGGCGCGGCGTCGGCGGCGCCGGCAGCGGGCGGGTCGAAGCGCGTCTCGAAGCGGAACAGCCGGTAGGCGATCGCGAATACCGCGCCGGCCACGGCCGTCCACAGCAGCCGGTTGGCCAGCAGCACGCCCGTGAACGGCGGCAGCAGCGTGTTGCGCTCCGAGGCCGTCCAGTACTTGGTCACGTAGGTCACCGGCGACACGCCGAACGGGTCGAGCAGCGCCGCGATGCGTTCCCACGCCGGATCGTTGCGCGTCGCGCCGCGCGCGACGAAGAACAGGATCAGGAACGCCACCGCGCAGACGTTGGACCACACCAGCGAGCGCGTCGCGATGGCCACCGCGAAGAACAGCGCGGCCGTGATCAGCAGCGTCGGCAGCTCGAACGCGAACAGCCCCGCCAGGTAGTGGCCGGCCACGAACGGGCCGATCTTCTCGACGTCCTGCCACGGCATCAGCGTGCCGATCCAGATGCCCAGCGGCACCATCGCCAGCACGACGAGCGCCGCCGCGCTGGCGCCGACGAAGCGGCCGCCGAGGTAGCTCGCCTTGTCGATCGACGTGGTGCGCACGATGGGCGCGAAGC
>DASQCX010000759.1:0-2897 GCA_035634455.1 Burkholderiaceae bacterium | reverse complement strand
GAGCGGCCGCGGCGCCGCCGAGGCGATGCAGCGCGCGCTGGCGCGGGCCGGCGTCGACGCGAGCGATGTCGACTACGTCAACCTGCACGGCACCGGCACCGAGCAGAACGATGCGATGGAAAGCCTGGCGGTCGAGCGCGTGCTGGGCCGCGAGGTGCCGGTGAGCTCCACCAAGCCGCTGACCGGCCACGCGTTGGCCGCGGCGGGCGCCATCGAGGCCGCCTTCGCGTGGCACGCGCTGGTCGACAACCCGACGGGCAGGCTGCCCGTGCACTGGTGGGACGGCGCGGCCGACCCCGCGCTGCCGGCGCTGCGCCCGGTCGCGCCCGGCTTCGCGCTGGGGCGTCCGGTGCGCCACGTGCTGAGCAACTCGTTCGCCTTCGGAGGCAGCAACGCGTCGTTGCTGTTCGCGCAGCCATGAGCGCCGCCTGCTTCGACGATGGCCAGTGGCCGCCGCACGCGATGGACGCGTGGGTGCCGCACCGCGGCGCGATGAGCCTGCTCGACGCGGTGATCCGCTGCGATGAACAGGGTATCGAGGCGAGCGTGCGCGTCCCGGCCGGTGGCCTGTTCAACGACGGCGACGGCGTGCCGGCCTGGGTCGGCGTCGAGTACATGGCGCAGGCGGTTGCCGCGTGGTCGGGCGGCCGCGCGCGCAGCGCCGGCGGATCGCCGAAAATCGGCTACCTGCTGGGCAGCCGGCGCTACGAGGCCGCGGTGCCGGTGTTCCCGGCCGGTGCCGAGCTGCGCGTGCTGGCGCAGTGCGAGCTGCTGGGCGACAACGGCTTGGGGCTGTTCGACTGCCGCATCGAGCACGACGGCCGCGTGCTGGCCAGCGCGCGCCTGAGCGTGTTCGAGCCGCCCGAGAATCAAGAGGAAGGCGCGCCGCCGGGCGCGCAGGGGGAATGACAACAATGACCGAGAACAGAGACACGGCAGGACGCGGCACGGTGCTGGTGACCGGCGCGAGCCGCGGCATCGGGCGCGCGATCGCGCTCGCGGCCGCGCGCGGGGGCCACGACGTGGTGGTGCATTGCCGCAGCGGCGTCGCGCAGGCGAACGTCGTACGCGACGAGATCGCCGCGCTCGGCGCCGGCGCCCGCGTGCTGGCGTTCGACGTCGCCGACCGCGCCGCCGCCGCCGCCGCGCTGCAGGCCGACATCGCCGAGCACGGCGCGTACTACGGCGTCGTCTGCAACGCCGGCATCGCGCGCGACAACGCGTTCCCCGCGATGAGCGGCGACGAGTGGGACGCCGTCGTCCACACCAACCTCGACGGCTTCTACAACGTGCTGCATCCGGTGGTGATGCCCATGATCCAGCGCCGCAGGCCGGGGCGCATCGTGACGCTGGCCTCGGTGTCCGCGCTGATGGGCAACCGCGGGCAGACCAACTACAGTGCCGCCAAGGCCGGCGTGATCGCGGCGACCAAGTCGCTCGCCGTCGAACTGGCCAAGCGCAACATCACCGTCAATTGCGTGGCGCCGGGGCTGATCGACACCGAGATGGTGCCGCCCGAGGTGCTGGAGGAAGCGATGAAGATCATCCCGTTGCGTCGCATGGGAACCCCGGACGAGGTGGCCGCGCTGGTCGCCTTCCTGCTCAGGCCCGAGGCCGCCTACATCACGCGCCAGGTCATCTCCGTCAACGGGGGCATGCTCGGATGAAGCGCGTCGTCGTCACCGGATTCGGCGCGCTGAGCCCGCTGGGCCACGACTGGCCCAGCGTGCTCGCGTCGCTCAAGAGCGGCCGCAACGCCGTCCAGGTCATGGAGCCGTGGGCGCAGTACGACGGCCTGAACACGCGGCTGGGCGCGCCGGCGCGGCCGTTCGAGCTGCCCGTGCACTACAACCGCAAGTCCACGCGCAGCATGGGCCGCGTCGCGCTGATGGCCACGCGCGCGAGCGAGCTGGCGCTGGTCGACGCCGGGCTGCTGGGCGATCCGCTGGTCACCAGCGGGCGCATGGGCGTGTCCTACGGCTCGTCGGCCGGCACGCCGGCGGCCATCGGCGACTTCGGCCGCATGATGCAGGACAAGTCCACCGAAGGCATCAACGCGAACACCTACATCAAGATGATGTCGCACACGGCGGCGGTCAATATCGGCGTGTTCTTCGGTCTGACGGGCCGCATCGTCACGACGTCCAGCGCCTGCACCTCGGGCAGCCAGGGCATCGGCTACGCCTTCGAGGCGATCCAGAGCGGCCGCCAGGTCGCGATGCTGGCCGGCGGCTCGGAGGAGCTCGACGCGACCGAGGCGGCCGTGTTCGACACGCTGTTCGCCACCAGCGTGCGCAACGACGCGCCCGCGCTGACGCCGCGCCCGTTCGACGCCAGGCGCGACGGCCTGGTGCTGGGCGAGGGCGCCTGCACGCTGGTGCTGGAGGAGCTCGAGCACGCCCAGGCGCGCGGCGCGCGCATCCACGCCGAGCTGCTGGGCTGGGGCACCAACTCCGACGGCACGCACGTGACGCACCCGAACGCCGCGACGATGGCGCAGGCGATGCGGCTGGCGCTGGTCGACGCGCGCCTGACGCCCGAGTCCATCGGCTACGTCAACGCGCACGGCACGGCCACCGAGCAGGGCGACATGGCCGAATCGCAGGCCACCAGCGAGGTGCTGGGCACCCACGCGCCGATCAGCTCGCTCAAGAGCTACATGGGCCACACCCTCGGCGCCTGCGGCGCTCTGGAGGCGTGGATGACCATCGAGATGATGCGCGAGGGCTGGTTCGCCCCGACGCTCAACCTCGACGAGGTCGACCCGCGCTGCGGCGCGCTCGACTACATCACCGGCGACGGCCGTGTCATCGAGACCGACGTCGTGATGAGCAACAATTTCGCGTTCGGGGGGATCAACACGTCGTTGATCTTCCGGCGCTGGAGCTGACTCCTTG
>DASQCX010000758.1:0-10742 GCA_035634455.1 Burkholderiaceae bacterium | reverse complement strand
ACCTGCCGTCCTGGGTCGCCTATTGGGCCAGCGTGGACAAGGTCAATCCGCTGGTCTCGATCACCGACCTGAACCACGACGGCATCGTGCAGCTGGGCGAGATCGCCATCGACGGCGACATCGTGGTGCTGGCCACGCCCGAGATCGCCGGCCTGCCCTACGTGGTCTCGGGCCTGATCGCCGCGGGCGGCCTGGCGGCGGCGCTGTCGACGGCCGACGGCCTGCTGCTGACGATCGCCAACGCGCTGTCGCACGACCTGTGGTTCCGCATCGTCGACCCGAAGGCGCCGCCCACGAAGCGGGTGACGGTGTCCAAGGTGCTGCTGCTGATGGTCGCGCTGGCCGCCGCCTACGTCACCGCGCAGAAGCCGGGCGACATCCTGCTGCTGGTGTCGTGGGCGTTCTCGATCGCGGCCTCGGCGTTCTTCCCGGCGCTGGTGATGGGCGTGTTCTGGAAGCGCGCCAACCGCTGGGGCGCCGCCGCCGGCATGGTGGGCGGGCTGGGCCTGACGCTGTACTACGCGCTCGTCAACCAGCCCGGCGTGCGCGAGGCCTTCGGCGTCACCAGCCCGGTCCAGCTCTGGTGGGGCATCCAGCCGATCGCCGCCGGCCTGTTCGGCGTGCCCTTCGGGTTCGCGCTGCTCATCGTCGTGAGCCTGCTGACGCCGCGACCGAGCAAGGCGGCGCGGGACATGGTCGACGAGGTGCGGCTGCCCTGACGGCTCAGGCGAGGAAGCTCGTCAGCCGCGCCGCGATGGCGGCCGGCTGGTCGTGGTGCAGCATGTGGCCGCAGTCGTCCAGCAGCAGGCGCTCGACGCGCGGCACCTGGGCGAGGCGGTCCTCGAACTCGGCGCGCGGATAGCGGTCGCCCCAGAACTTCGTCACGTCGGTGTCCGCGCCCTCGATCCACAGCACCGGAGAGGCGATGCGGCGCCAGGCGGCGACGATCTCGGCCGCGCGGTAGGGCACCGGGTTGACCAGCTTGTGCGCGGGGTCGGCCAGGAGGTGCCAGCGGCCGTCGGCGCGCCGCTCCGACCAGTGCGGCGCGAGCCAGGCCGCCTTGTCGGCGGGCAGGCGCGGGTTGTTGGCGCGCAGGCGGTCGGCGACGTCGGCGACCGTGTCGTAGGCGCGCAGCGACGGCGGATCCTTCAGCTCGTCCAGCCACTTCGCGAGGCGGCCCGGCGCCTGCTCGGGCTTCGTGTCGGGCAGGCCGAAGCCCTCGAGGTTGACCAGGCGCCGCACGCGCGCGGGACGCACGCCGGCGTAGCTCATCACGACGTTGCCGCCCATGCTGTGGCCGGCGAGGTCGACCGGCGCGTCAGGCGACAGCGCGTCCAGCGCGGCGTCGAGGTCGCCGATGTAGTCGGGGAACCAGTACGCGTCGGCGCCGCCACCGGTGCTGCCGCCGAAGCCGCGCCAGTCCAGCGCGACGACGTGGCGCGTGGGGCCCTCGAGGCGCGCGAGCTCGTCGACGACGAACTGGAACGACGCGCCGACGTCCATCCAGCCGTGCGTCAGCACCAGCGTCGGCCGCTCCGGCGTGGCCAGCGACGGGTCGCCCCATTCGCGCAGCTGGTAGCGGACGTTGCGGATCGGGATCGACCGCGTGCGGCCGGGCCGCAGTTCGACGTAGGCGTTGTCCATGCTCATGCGGCTGACTGTAGAGGACTTCGCCGCGGCGCGCTGACCCGGGCGCGACAATGCCGGCATGAGCAACGCCAACGCCCCCCGCGCCGCCGTCCGCTTCGCCACGCGCGAGGACGTGCCCGTCATCGTCTCGCTGATCCGCGAGCTCGCCGTCTACGAGAAGCTGGAGCACCTGGCTACCGCGACGCCCGAGCGCCTCGAGCCGCAGCTGTTCGGCGACAGGCCGGCCTGCGAGTGCCTGATCGGCGAGCACGATGGCCGGCCCGTCGCCTTCGCGCTGTTCTTCCACAACTTCTCGACCTTCCTGTGCAGGAAGGGCCTGTACCTGGAAGACCTGTTCGTGCTGCCGTCGGCGCGCGGCACGGGGCTGGGCAAGCTGCTGCTGCAGCGCCTGGCGCAGATCGCCGTCGAGCGCGACTGCGGCCGCTTCGAGTGGTCGGTGCTGGACTGGAACGTCGACGCGCAGGCGTTCTACGCCCGCATGGGCGCGACGATGCTGCCCGACTGGCGCATCTGCCGCGTGACGGGCGATGCGCTGCTGGCGCTGGGCGCGCCGGCGGCGTAGGCCGGGCGACGATCCGGGACAATGGGCGCATGGCCCGCAAGAACCACGTCAGCGAGACCCCCGCCACGCAATGGCTGCGCGCGCAGGGCGTCGCGTTCACCGAGCATGTCTACGACTACGTCGACCACGGCGGCACCGCCGAATCCTCGGCGCAGCTGGGCGTGCCCGAGCACGAGATCGTCAAGACGCTGGTGATGCAGGACGAGGCGGCGCGGCCGCTGGTCGTGCTGATGCACGGCGACCGCACGGTGTCGACGAAGAACCTGGCGCGCGCGATCGGCGCGAAGTCCGTCGAGCCGTGCAAGCCGGAAGTGGCGCAACGCCACAGCGGCTACCTGGTGGGCGGCACCTCGCCGTTCGGCTTCCGCAAGGAGGTGCCGGTGTACGTGCAGGAGACCGTCCTCGCGCTGCCGCGCATCCTGATCAACGGCGGGCGCCGCGGCTACCTGGTCGGCGTCGTCCCGGCGGTGCTGGTCGACAAGCTCCACGCCAAGCCGGTGCAGTGCGCCAACTGAAGGTGCGCTGACGACGGGGTTTGGTGCGGATTTGCCGTCCGCGCCCCGGCTTGTCTAGTCAATTGCGCGGCGAAAAACAGACAGCAGGGTTTGTGCGGGGGGGCTTCGTTGTCGCGGCGAACAAAATCGCGCCACAAAGACACCGTGCTGACATATTGCCTTGACAGAAGGGATATGGACGGCGCGGTCGATCCGACAGGAACAGACCCACCCACGAGGAAGGAACCCCATGTTCAGCCGCACCAAGATCTGCACCGCCCTGTTTGCCGCCGTGGCCGCGAACGCCTGGGCCCAGGACACGGCCACACAGCGCGTCGAGATCACCGGCTCCGCGATCCGCCGCGTCGAGACCGAAGGCGCCCTGCCGGTCACCGTGCTCTCGCGCGACGCCATCGACAAGTCCGGCGCGGTGTCGATCACCGAGCTGATCCAGAAGCTTCCGGCGATGACCGGCGGCAACTTCCAGCAATCCTCGAGTTCGGTCAACGGCAACGGCAACGGCACCACCACCGCGGCCATCCACGCCCTCGACCAGAAGTACACGCTGGTGCTGCTCAATGGCCGGCGCGTCGCCCCCTTCGGCGGCTTCGGCGCCTCCGGCGGCGACGGCTCCGTGAACCTCGAGAGCCTGCCGCTCGACGCGATCGAGCGCGTCGAAGTGCTGACCGACGGCGCCTCGGCGCTGTACGGCTCCGACGCCATCGCCGGCGTGGTCAACTTCATCACCAAGAAGAACACGAAGGACGGCGCGCTGTCCTTCACCGGCAGCCGCCCGCACGAGGCCGGCGGCGCCAAGTGGAGCGCCGGCATCAGCAAGGGCTTCGGCGACCTGGACACCACCGGCAACAACCTGTTCCTGTCCTACAGCCATGACGTTCAGAAGCAGCTGATGGCCAGCCAGCGTGCCGTCTCCCGGCGCGGCGGCCTGATCCCGTTCACCATCGACGGGCAGCCCGTCATCCTCGACCAGACCTCCAGCAATTCGCTGCCGGGCTCGGTCTACCTCGACAGTGGCAATTCCTTCAGCCCCTACTTCAACCTGAACGGCAACTGCGGCACGAACCCCGCGGTGTTCGTCGCCGGCACCAAGTGCCGTACCAACTACGCGGCGACGGTGCAGGACATCCCGAGCTCCCGGCGCGACAGCTTCTTCGTGAGCGACCATCTGAAGCTCGACGCGAACAACACCCTGTTCGCCGAGTACATGTGGTCGAAGTTCGACATGACGGCCGGGTTCGCGCCGCCGGCGCAGCCGATGGGCCTGGGCACGAACGACCTGCCGGGCCGCCCGCTCGACATCCTGTGGAACAAGTACGTCGTTCCCTACGAGACTGCCAATGGCGACACCAGCACCGGCGGCCAGATGCGCTATCGCGCCTTCGAGGCCGGCGACCGCACCGACCAATGGGAGACGCTGGCCAACCACTACGTGCTCGGCGCCGAAGGCACCGCGTTCAACTGGGACTACAGCGCCAGCCTGACCGTCTCCAAGAACCAGGACTCGGACAACCTCGCCGGCGGCTACCTGGACTTCAACAAGTTCGTGGACCTGATCTCTTCGGGCGCCTACGACCCGCTCGTACCGCTGCCGGGACAGACCCTGACTCCGGCCCTGCTGAGCGGCACCTTCCTGCGCACCAAGGTCGCGCAGAGCGTCCTCAACCTGCGCGCGTCGAAGGATCTGTTCGACATGCCGGGAGGCCGCTCCTCGCTGGCCCTGGGCTTCGACCTCACACGCCAGGACCTGGAGCAGTCGACGAGCGACCTGGCCGAGTTCGGCAACGGCACCGCGGCCCAGGCCGGCAAGACCGACTACGCGGTCGGCGGCTTCTACGGCTACGTGCCGATGAAAGCCCGGCGCAGCAACTACGGCGTGTTCGGCGAACTGCTGATGCCGCTGGCGAAGAGGACGGATGTGACGGCCTCGGTGCGCTTCGACCGCTACAGCCGCGTCCACAACGACATGCCCTTCACGCAGGTCGCCAACAACCTGACGCCGCTGCCGGCCGAGGAGGAAGGCAACAGCTTCAGCCACCCGACCTTCAAGCTGAGCTTCCGCTCGCAGCCGGCGGACATGCTGCTGCTGCGCGGATCCTTCGGCACGGGGTTCAAGGCGCCGTCGGTCAACCAGATCGCCGCGCCGCTGGCCTTCAGCACCAACACCTCGGGCTCCTACGTCTGCCCGTTCCCGACCAATGCCACGTGCGTGGCCAACGGCACGGAAGCCCAACAATGGGATCTCATCACGGCGGGCAACCCTGCGAGCGGGGCGGCGGGCCTGAAGGCCGAGACGTCGAAGCAGTGGACGCTCGGCGGCCGCCTGGAGCCGGTCAAGGCCGTATCGCTCGGCCTCGACTACTGGGCGGTGAAGCTGAAGAACCAGATCCTGGCGGGCATGCCTGAAAACTACGCGTTCGCGAACGCCGCGTCGCTGTCCAGCCTGTTCGTGATCCCCTACCAGGATCCCGCCGGCTATCCCACGGTGGCCCTCATCCAGAAGCCGTTCAACGCCGGCAGCGCCGACTACCAGGGCCTGGACTGGGAGATCAACCTGAACACCAAGACTCCGTTCGGCAAGGTCACGGCGGACCTGAGCGGCACCCACATGCTCAAGGCCGACTACCAACTGCCTGGCGGCAAGCAGTCCGACCTCGGGCGCTTCGGCGGCGACAACAACGTCACGTTCCGCGACATCTGGCGCCTGGCGCTGGGCCTGCAGTACGGCGACTTCACGCACACGTTCATCTTGAACTACAAATCCGGCTATGCCGACCAGTCGTTCAAGGCAAGCGATGGCGTCGTGTCGGTACTCCTGCCCGACGGGTCGGAGGGCGATGGCGTGGCGTACAACGGCCATGTCAAGTCGTACGCGGTGGCCGATTGGCAGACGCGTTGGCAGGCCTCGACGAACCTGCGCCTCACGCTTGGCATCACCAACCTCTTCGACCGGAAGCCGCCGATGTCGCTCAAGATCGTGGGCGGCAACCAGGTCGGCTACGACGGCCGCTATGCCGACCCGACGGGACGCGCCATCGTGGTCGGCGCCAACTACAAGTTCTGATGTCCTGTACGTTGCGGCCGCGCGCCGCAACGACGACGCCCCGGTCGCTCGCGCGGCACGGGGCGTTTTTCATGATGGGCGCCGCGCGCGCGCCGGGGCGCACGCGCGTGACGCGCTCCCGCGCGCGGACGACGGGAGCGGTGCGGGGCAGGGCTCAGGTGCCCAGCGCCTTCAGCAGCTTCGCGCCGTCGGGCGACCCCCAGCCGGTGCACGGATCCCAGCCCGCCTTGGCGCTGTAGCTGCCGTTGTTGCCGACGGTGATGTCGTTCGTCGCGCCCTTGCCGGCCAGCGAGCCGTAGAGCATCGGGTTGAGGAAGCCCACCGGGTGGCCGAGCTGCTGGTTCAGCAGCGCGACCAGGCCGGCCCACAGCGGGGCGACGGCGCTGGTGCCGCCGATGACCATGTTCTGGCCGTCCACGCGCACGTCGTAGCCGGTGGCCGGATCGGCGTCTCCGGCCACGTCGGGCACGCCGCGGCCGGCCTTGCCGCCCGCGCCGGCGGACACAGGCACGCCGGCGCCGGCCTGGTACGCCGGCAGCGCGAAGAAGCCGCTGACGCCGCCGCCGGTGGCGCTGGTGGTGGCGCCTTCGTTCCACACGGTCTCCGATGCGATCGTCGTGGCGCCGGCCGCCAGCAGCTTGGTGCCGCCGCAGGCCAGCACGTTCGGGCTGGAGGCGGGGAAGTCGACGTGCGGCTGGCCGTCGCCCACGCCGTCGGACGAGCCGCTGTCGCCCGCGGCCACGCAGACCGTCACGCCCATCGCGGCCGCGGCCTGGAAGGCCTGGTCGTACTGCGTCATCGCCTGCGCCGTCCAGTTCGATTCGGCCGCGCCCCAGCTGATGGAGATCACCGAGGGCTTGTGGACGTCGTCGTGCACCGCCTTCGTGATCGCGTCGAGGAAGCCGGCCGTGGTGTTGGGCGCGAAATAGACGGCGATGGTCGCCTTCGGTGCGACGGCGGCGGCCACCTCGATGTCCAGCATCACCTCGCCGTCCGCGCTGTTGGCGTTGGTCGGGTGGTTCTTCGCGTGGTCCACGCGCACCGTCTTCACGGCCGGATTGGCGATGCCCAGCCCGGCGAAGTAGGTGGCGAGGTCGGCCGGCCGGTAGCCGCCGCCCAGCTCGATGATGCCGATGCACTGGCCGCTGCCGTCGGCGCCGGCGGGAAAGTCGTACAGCCGCGCGAGCGCCGGCGGCGTGAACGATGCCGCCGCGACCGTGCGCACGGCCACCGCCGGGATGTAGCGCTGGAAGTGCGGGTCGGCGGCGGGGCGGTCGTCCAGGCCGAACACGCCCTCGACGACACCGGCGAGGTCGGACGGCACGCTGACCGACCCGGTGCGTCCGCGGTAGGTGCCCGACGCGTGCTCGAACTGCTGCAGCTGCACGCCGAAGGCGTCGTTCATGTCCTTGGTGGTGCCGGACAGCACGACGCTGCGCCGCGCCGCGTCGGACTCGACCACGCTCAGGCCGTGCGCCTTCGCGAACGCGGCGACGCTGGCGATGTCCGCCGCGTCGGTGCCGTGGTTCGCGGCCCACTGCGCCCGCGTGAGGTACTTGCGCTGCCCGGGATGGGTGTCGTTGCCCGCGCCGCCGCTCGCCAGCGCCTGTGCGGCGGGCGTCTTCGCGCGCAGCCGCAGCGTCACTTCGAAGCGTTCGTCGGGACTGGCGGGTCCGACGGCCTTGGCGCCTGCCAGCGCCTGGCGTTCGCTACCCGGGATGGTATGTCTGGCCATGGTCATTCCTTCGCAACTGAGACGCCCGAAACGGCGCCGTCGGATCGTCTTCCCGCCGCTGTCGGGCGTCCAGCCCCTAGCACGGCAAGTGGGGGTATCCGGACGTATCCGAGCGGCGGCACGGGCGCGCGACTTGCCCGACGGGCGGCGTGCCACGCCCGCGAAAGTTCGACGCCGGCCCTTGATCCGGGCGGCCGCGGCCCCACTTAGGCGGCGAGACGACACCGACTCCGAGAGAGCATGATGTCGGTCGTTCTCCGTCTGAAAGGACATGAAGATGAAACGCAAGATGCTGCTGGTGGCCGCCTGTGCCGCCGCCCTGTGGTCGGCCGCCGCGATGGCGTTGCCGAGCGTGGACGACGTCTCCGCCGCCGCGCGCTCGGGGGACTATCCCAAGGCCGAGTCCATGATGCGCGAGGTGGTCGTCGCCAAGCCCCAGAGCGCCCGGGCGCACTACGTGCTGGCCGAGATCCTCTCGAAGGAACACAAGTTCGACGACGCGGCCGCCGAGGCGCGCAAGGCGCGCGAGATCGACCCCGAGCTGAAGTTCGCCGGCAAGGATCCCGAGAAGTTCCGCACCTTCGAGCGCGAGCTTCAGCGCGAGCAGGCCGGCGCCAACACCCCGGCGCAGACCGCGCCGGCCACGCGCGTCGTCCCGGCGCCGGCGGTGCCGGCCGCGCTGCCGCAGGCGCCCGCTCCCAGCAGCGGCGGCGGCCTGCCCGGCTGGGTCTGGGTCGCGGGCCTGGCGATCGTCGCCTTCCTGATCTTCCGCGCGGTGTCGCGCCGCGCCGTGGCCAACAACCTGGCGGCGGCCGGCGGCTATGGCGGACAGCCCGGCTACGGCATGCAGCCCGGCATGCCGCAACCCGGCTACGGTCCGGGGTACGGCCCCGGCTACGGCCAGGCGCCCGGCAGCGGCCTGCTGCGCACCGGCCTGGCCGCGGCGGGCGGTGTCGCGGGCGGCATGCTGCTCGAGAAGATGCTGGAGGATCGCCATCGCGACGACAACACCGGCAACGCCGGTGGCAACTTCGGCGGCGCGGGCTTCAGCGACGCCGACCAGGCCGCGCGCGACCTCGACAACCGCTCGATCGACTACGGCGCCGGCGGCAACGACTGGGGTGGCGACGCGGGCGGCGGCTCGGACAGCTTCTCCTCCGGCGGCAGCGACGACGGCGGCGGCTGGTAAGCCGCCGAAGACAGCAACGGGGCCTGCGGGCCCCGTTCTTTTTGGTTCATTGCCGCAGGGCGGGTCAGCCGCAGGCGTCCCCCGCCGTTCCCCGGCGTTGCGATAAGCCGACATGGCGGGTTACGCCTGCGGCTGACCCGCCCTACAGCGAGCCCCGAATTTCGGTGAAGAGCCCATTTTGCGCCGGACCGGAGCCCGCGGCGCCGTCCTTGATCGCGCGATCACCAGCCCTCGCTGCCCGGCTCGCCCTTGAACGGCCCGACCACCTCGGGCGTGATCCAGCCGCCGTAGAAGCCGCCCGGCTGCGGCGCGACGAGCTCGCCGCCGACGCGGCAGTCGAGTTCGTGGCAGTAGAACGCGACGGCGTCGCGCAGCAGTTCCGACCCCGGCAGCGGGTGCGGATAGCTCCAGGCCACCTTGGCCAGCCGGCGCTCGCCGTCGACCAGCGACCAGTAGCGCGCCGGGCCCTTCCATTCGCACAGCGAGCTGCCTTCGGCCGGCACCAGCAGGCCCGGCACGATGTCGGCCAGCGGGATGTAGAAGCTCGGCGGATGCGCCGTCTCCAGCGCGCGGATCGCCCGCGTGCTGCGCGCGACCACCCGCGCGCCCCAGCGGACGACGAGCTCGCGCCGGTCGATCTCCAGCCGCGGCGGGCGCGGATAGTCCCAGGCGGACTCCTGGCCCGGCGCGGGTGCGAGCGCGAAGGACGGACGCGCCTGGCCGTGCCAGGGCCAGTGGACGGGCGGTGCGCGCAGCAGGTCGTCGTCGGCGGGCAGGGTGCTCATGCCGGCGAGCATACGGCGGGCATGTCTCGGGCGTGTTGCGCGGTCAACGAGGCATGGTCGTCGCCGGGGCCAGCCAGCGGCGCAGGCACCTGACCAGCGCCTCGTACGACAGCGGCTTGGCGAGGTAGTCGTCCATGCCGGCCGCCAGGCAGCGGGCGCGGTCGCCCGGCATCGCGTGCGCCGTCAGGGCGACGATGACCAGCTGCGCGCCGCGCGGCATGGCGCGCAGCGCGCGCGTGGCCTCCAGGCCGTCCATCTGCGCCATCTGCACGTCCATGAAGACGAGGTCGAACTCGGCGCCGCCCGCGACCAGGGCGATGGCCTCGCGCGCGCCCGTGGCGGTCGTCACCCGCACGCCGGCGGCCTTCAGGAACTCGCTGGCGATCAACAGGTTGACCTCGTTGTCCTCGACCACCAGCACGTGGCGCGGCGGGCCCGGCAGCGGCGGCTCGGCGGCCGGCGGCGTCCAGGCCGTGCCGCTGCGGCCGCGGTCGCCGAGGCCGGCGAGGATCGCGTCCAGCAGCGACGACGGCGTGGCCGGCTTGGCGACGATGCCGGCGACCGCCGCCTCGCGCAGCCGCTGCCCGGCGCGCGCCTGGTCCTCCGCGCCGATCATGATGAACTCCGCGCTGGCCGACGGCGCCAGCGCGCGCATGCGGCGGACGACCTCGAGGCCGTCGGTGCCCGGCAGGCTCCAGTCCACCAGCACCAGTTCGTAGCCCTGCCCGGCGGCCTCCGCGCGGGTGAATTCCGCGATGCCGGCCTCGGGCTGCGCATCGCCGCGCACGGCGATGCCGAAGGACGCAAGGATCTCGCAGATCGCCGCGAGCGAGGTGGCGTTGTCGTCGACGACCAGCGCGCGCAGGTCGACCAGCGCGTGCCAGGGCTTTTCGCCGGCGTCCGCGCCGCCGGCGGCGGGCGCGCGCAGCGGCAGCGTGAAGCGGAAGGTGCTGCCCGCCATCAGCGTGCTCTCGACCTGGATGCTGCCGCCCATCAGCTCCACCAGGTGCTTGCTGATCGCCAGGCCGAGCCCGGTGCCGCCGAAGCGCCGCGCCATCGAGTCGTCGCCCTGGCGGAACGGCTGGAACAGCTGCTGGATCTGCTGCGCGCTCATGCCGATGCCCGTGTCGCGGACCGAGAAGCGGATCTCCAGGCGCTCCGCGGACGAGTGCGCCAGCGTCACCTCCACGAACACCTCGCCCGAGGCCGTGAACTTGACGGCGTTGCCCGCGATGTTGATCAGCA
>DASQCX010000757.1:0-3931 GCA_035634455.1 Burkholderiaceae bacterium | reverse complement strand
CAGCGCGGCGAAGCCCAGGAACGCGCCCACGAGCACGCCGACGCTGGCCGCCTTGGGCGTGCCGACGTCGCGCCGCAGCACGCGCAGCGGCGGCACGCGCGCCAGCTGCAGCACCGGCGGCAGGCCGAAGCCCAGCAGCAGGATCAGGCCGACGCCAACGCCCAGCAGCGCCGGCAGCGGGCCCGGCCAGGGCAGTCCGTTGGGCAGCCAGCTGGCGAGCAGCGCGACGAAGCCCAGGTGCAGCGCGAAGCCCAGCGCGAGGCCGACGAGGCTGGCGAACAGCCCCAGACCGCAGAACTCGATCGCGTGGACGGCGGCGATGCGGCGCTGCGTCTCGCCGAGGACGCGCAGCATCGCGCAGTCGTCGAGGTGGCGCTGCGCGAAGTCGCGCGCGGCCACCGCGACCGCCACCGCCGACAGCAGCGCCGTCAGCAGCGCCACCAGGCTCAGGAACTGCTGGGCGCGGTCGACCGTCTGCGTCATCTCGGGCCGGCCCGAGGCGAGGTTCTCGACGCGCATGCCGCGCAGCCCCTCGGCCTTGATCTTCGCCTTGGCCCAGGCGGCGTAGTCGTCGGCGGCCTTCTCGTCGCCGCTGGGCGCGCCCACCGCCAGCCGCCAGGTGATGCGGCTGGACGGCTGCACCAGGCCGGTGGCCGGCAGGTCGGCCAGGTTGAGCAGCACGCGCGGCGCCAGCGCGGAGAAGCCGGTGCCGCGGTCGGGCTCGACGGCGATCAGCGCCGCGATGCGCAGCGTGGCGTCGCCCAGCTCCAGCGTGTCGCCCACCTTCAGCGCCAGCGCGTTCGCCAGCGCCGGGTCGATCCAGGCGGTGCCGGGCGCCGGCGCCTGCCTGAGCGACCGCACCGGCGCCGACTCGCCGAAGCGGACGTCGATCTTGCCGCGCAGCGGGTACGCGGCATCGACCGCCTTGATCGACGCCAGCCGGGCCGCCCCGCCCTGCGCCGCGCCGGCGCGCGCCATGCTGGGGAAGTTGGCGGCCTGGCCGACGACGAAGCCGCGGCGCAGCGCGTCCTGCGCGAACGCCGGCGCGAGCGGCTTGTCGCCCAGCACGACGGCGTCGCCGCCCAGCAGCTGCGCGGCGTCGCGCACCAGGCCCGAGCGCATGCGGTCGGCGAAGAAGCCCACGGCCGTCAGCGCGCCCACGGCCAGCACCACCGCCCACAGCAGCAGGCGGAGCTCGCCGGCGATGAAATCGCGCCAGACCTGGCGGCCGGCCAGCCGCCAGACGGAGGCCCGGGGCCGGTTCGATGGGTGGGTCGTCGCGCGCTCGTTCGTCATGGCCGCAACGGTACACCGAAGCGATGACGGCCGCCCTGCGCGCAACGGCCGATTCGCGCCGCGCGATGCCGCGCACGATCCGTCAACGGCGTTGAACAGCGTCGCCAATCGCTTCGAACGGCGCGCCGCGGGCGCGGTGCTTCAATGACCGCATGGACACCCGCTACGCCCCCGTCTTCCTCTCGCACGGCTCGCCGATGACGGCGCTGGAGTCCGGCCCGGCCGGCGCGTTCTGGCGCGATCTGGGCCACGCCGTCGACGCCCGCGTCGCCGCCGGCGGCGCGGCGCCGACGGCCATCGTCGCGCTGTCCGCGCACACGCTCGCGCGGCGCGCCGTCACGCTCGCGGCCGCGCGCCACGAGGCCGTGCACGACTTCGGCGGCTTCCCGCGCACCCTGTACGAGCTGCGCTACGACGTCGCCGGCGTGCCCTGCCTCGCGCCGCACGTCGAGCAACTGCTGCAATGGGAAGGCATCGAGGTCGAGCACGCCAACTCGGGCGGCCTCGACCACGGCATCTGGGTGCCGCTGCGCGACATCCGCCCGCGCGCCGACATCCCCGTGCTGCCCGTCGCCTTCCCGCCCGACTGGACGCCCGCGCGGCTGCTTGCGCTCGGCGCCGCGCTGCGCCCGCTCGCCGACGAGGGCGTCTGGATCATCGGCACCGGCTCGATCACGCACAACCTGCGCCTGGGCCTGCCGCGCGCGGAGCCGGTGCCGGAGATCCCCGCCAGCGCGGCGTTCCGCGCGTGGTTCGCGGAGCGTTCGGCGGCACGCGACTGGGCGTCGCTGCTGCAGTACCGGACGCTCGCGCCCGAGGCCGCGTTCATGCACCCGACCGACGAGCACCTGCTGCCCTGGTTCATCGCGGCCGGCGCCGGCGGCGAGGAGCACGCGCCGATCCGGCTGCACGCCAGCGTGGCCGGCGGCCACCTGGGCATGGACGCCTACGCGTTCGGGCCGGACGCGCAGGCGCTGGCCGACGATGTCGCCGCGGTGGCGGCCACGGCCTGAGTTCGGAACGACGACGCGCCGGCGGACCGGCGCAAGGCCGAGCAGGCAGGTACGATGAGCATCCATTCCGCATCGCGTCCGTCGCTTCGTCCATGCCGGGGGCCGGTATCGCTCCCCTCGCCCGCCACGAGATCACCACGCCGCGCCTGCGCCTCGTCGCCGGCGACCCCGGCATCGCGCCGGCCGTCTGCGAGTTCCACCAGCGCAACCGCCGGCACTTCGCGCGCTGGGATCCGCCGACGGCCAACTCGTTCTACACGATCGAGGCCCAGGCCGCGCGCGTGGCCAGCGGCATCACCGCCTTCGACGAGGACTCCGCCTACCGCTGGTGGCTGATCGACGCGACGCGCTGCGGCGGCGCGCGCCTGCCGTCGTCGGACGTCGAGGTGATCGGCAGCCTGCACTTCAGCCAGGTCGCGCGCGGCGCGTTCCACAGCGCGATGCTGGGCTACGCGCTCGACGAGGCGCACGTCGGCCAGGGCCTGATGTCCGAGGCGATCGCCGCCGGCCTGCAGGAGATGTTCTCGCCGCGCGTGAACCTGCACCGCGTGCAGGCCGCCTACCGGCCCGAGAACCTGCGCAGCGCGCGCGTGCTGGAGCGCGCCGGCTTCCACAAGGAGGGCCTGGCGCCGCAGTACCTCTACATCGACGGCGCGTGGCGCGACCACATCGTCGCGTCGCTGCGCAATCCGGCGTTCGTCCTGCCCGACGGCTGGTAGCGCCGCGCCCTACAGGCGGAAGGCCGCCACCGTCCGCGACAAGGCGTCGGCCTGCACGCGCAGGCTCTCCGCGGCGGCGGCCGACTGCTCCACCAGCGCGGCGTTCTGCTGCGTGACCTGGTCGAGTTGCGTGACGGCGTCGCCGATCTGGCCGATGCCGCGCGACTGCTCGTCGCTCGCGGCGCTGATCTGGCCGATCAGCTCGCTCACGTGCCGGACCTGGTCGACGATGTCGCCCATCGTGCGGCCGGCGTCGGCCACCAGGCGCGTGCCGTTCTCCACCTTGCCCACGCTCTCGCCGATCAGCACCTTGATCTCCCTGGCCGCCGTCGCCGAGCGCTGCGCGAGCGTGCGCACCTCGCCGGCCACGACGGCGAAGCCGCGGCCCTGCTCGCCGGCACGCGCGGCCTCGACCGCGGCGTTGAGCGCCAGGATGTTGGTCTGGAACGCGATGCCGTCGATGACGCCGATGATGTCGGTGATCCGGCGCGAGCTGTCGGTGATGTCGTCCATCGTCGCCACGACCTGCCCGACCCGCGCGCCGCCCTGCGCCGCGACCGCCGACGCGCCCTCGGCCAGCGCGCTGGCGCGGCGCGCCGTGTCCGCGTTGTGCCGGACGGTGGCGGTGAGCTGCTCCATCGAGGCGGCGGTCTCCTCCAGGTTGCTGGCCTGTTCCTCCGTGCGCTGGCTCAGGTCGGCGTTCCCGTGCGCGATCTGCGACGAGCCGGTGGCGATGGACTCCGAGGCGTTGCGCACGTCGCCGACGATGGCCACCAGGCCCTCGTTCATCCGCCGCAGCGCCTCCAGCAAGGTGCCGATCTCGTCGCGACGATCGACCACGATGCGCGAGCCGAGGTCGCCCGCCGCCACCGTCCGCGCGACGTCCACCGCGACGCCGATCCC
>DASQCX010000756.1:0-2088 GCA_035634455.1 Burkholderiaceae bacterium | reverse complement strand
GGCCTCGATGCGCGCCTGCTCGGCCAGCGATTCGGTGGCCAGTTCGGCCATGTGGGCCGCGACGTCGGCCGGCAGTTCGCGTTCCAGCATGTCGGCGCGCGTGCGCAGCGAATGCGCGCGCACGAACGCGTCGTGCGAGCCGCCGAACTGCGACTGCATCTCGGCCAGCACGCGGGCCGAGGGCAGCGTCTCGGGCGCGAGCACCGCGGCGCGCGCGGCGGCCAGCGCCTGCGCGTGGGCGTCGCCGCCCGCGTGCGCGTCGAGCCACGCGGCGATCGGCGCGCATTCGGTGAGGATCTCGCGCAGCCAGTCGGTCATCAGCACCTCGGCGCCGCCGCGTTCAAGCTTGAGGCCGGGCTCGCGGCCGCGCGAGGCCACGCGCTGCTGGTTGCGCGCGAGCTCGGCGATCTCGTTGGGCGAGTCGAGCGGGCTGTCGTCCAGCAGGCAGTGCAGCAGAAAGATGTCGATCATGCGCATCGTGGCCGGCGCGATGCCGGTGGGCACGAACGGATCGAGGTCCATGCAGCGCACCTCGATGTACTCGACGCCGCGCTCGCGCAGCGCGTGCAGCGGACGCTCGCCCGGGAAGATCACGCGCTTCGGGCGGATGGTGCTGTAGAACTCGTTCTCGATCTGCAGCAGGCTGTCGTTGAGCTGCCGGTACGTGCCGTCCTCGGCCTGGATGCCCAGGCGCTGGTAGGCCGGGTAGGGCCGCACGAGCGCGTCGGACAGCGAGGCCGCGTAGCTGTCGAGGCTGTTGTAGCTGACGCTCAGCGAGTTCTGCGCGTCGCTCTGGTAGCCGAGCCGGCCCATGCGCAGCGAGGTGGCGTGCGGCATGTACAGCGTGTCGGCGCCCATGGGCTGCAGGTCGGGCGCGTCGTCGGCGAAGCCGCGCGGTACGGCGGGCGACGCGCCGAACAGGTACAGCAGCAGGAACGAGCGGCGGCGGAAGTTGCGGATCAGGCCGAAGTACTCGGCCGTCGTCACCTCGGGCAGCGACCAGTTGTAGTGGATGCCCGAGATCGTCTGCATGCGGCGGCCGTAGCGATGGCCCAGGCCCATGCGATAGACGGTCTTGGACAGGCCCACGTTGGAGGTGCCGTACTGGCCCAGCGGGATGCTGTCCTCGTCCGGCGGCAGCGTGCAGGGCATGCTGGCCACCCACATCATCTCGTCGCCGAGCGCGCGGTAGACGGCCTGGTGCACCTGCGTCAGCTCGGCCTCGACCGCCTCGGCGCCGTGGTGCACGCCGGTGATCAGCTCCAGCTGCGCCTCGCTGAAGTCGGTGGTGATGTGCGGGTGCGTCAGCGCCGCGCCGAGCGCGCGCGGATGCGGCGTCATGGCGAGCGCGCCCGCCTGCGTCACGCGCAGGCTTTCCTTCTCCACGCCTCGCCCGATGCCTCGCAGGCGAGCCGCGCTCAGTGCCTTCAGGCTTTCTTGCAGACCGCGCATGCGGTGCCTCCTGTACTTGTCTGGCGCGAAAGGTACTGGAATTTCGTGACTCTTGCAGGCGTGGGCCGATCGCGCCCTTTCCGCCGTTGTGCTATGGCGGGGGCAGCAGATCGGCGCCGGCGGTGGCGCTCAGTGCAAACCCGGATGCCGCCGCGTTGCCGAGCAGGCCGGGGTCGCGGCGGCCGCGGCCGCGGCGGCGACGCCGTCGTCCCGCGCGCGGTCGCGGGATCCCGGCGGCTCAGCCCGCGACCAGCATGCCGCGCCGCTCGATGAAGTCGACCACCTCGGCCAGCCCGGCCTTGGTCTTGAGGTTGGTCATCACGTGCGGCCGGTTCGGACGCATGCGGCGGGTGTCGGCCTCCATCACGTCGAGGTTCGCCCCCACATGCGGCGCGAGGTCGGTCTTGTTGATGACGAACAGGTCGCTCTTGGCGATGCCGGGGCCGCCCTTGCGCGGGATCTTCTCGCCGGCGGCCACGTCGATCACGTAGATCGTGAGGTCGCTCAGCTCGGGGCTGAAGGTGGCGGCCAGGTTGTCGCCGCCCGATTCGACGAAAACCACGTCGGCATCGGGGAAGGCCGCCAGCATGCGGTCGATGGCCTCGAGATTGATCGAGCAGTCTTCGCGAATGGCGG
>DASQCX010000755.1:0-2683 GCA_035634455.1 Burkholderiaceae bacterium | reverse complement strand
GAGCCATTCCGCGCAGTTGCAGGACAAGGTCAAGATCGTCGCCGGCCAGTGGGTGCCGAACGAGGCGGACGGCCTCAGCGTCGAGGAGGGGCTCGCGAAGACGCTGGGCCTGAAGCTGGGCGACCGGATGGTGTTCGACGTCGGCGGCCAGATGGTCTCGGGCCGCATCACCTCGCTGCGCAAGGTCGACTGGGGCTCCATGCGCGTCAACTTCTTCGTGATGTTCCCGCGCGCCAGCATGGGCGACCTGCCGCTGAGCTACATCAGCGCGTTCAAGGCGCCGGCTGCGCCGGGCTTCGACAACCGGCTCGCGGCGCAATTCCCCAACGTCACGGCGATCGACGTGTCGGCCACCATCGCGCAGCTGCAGGGCGTGCTCGACCAGGTGATCCACGCGGTCGAGCTGCTGTTCTCGTTCGCGCTCGTCGCCGGCCTGGTGGTGCTGGTCGCCACGATCTCGGCCACGCGCGAGGCGCGGGCGCGCGAGTTCGCGGTGATGCGCGCGGTCGGGGCCTCGAGCGCCCTGCTGGGCCGCGTGCAGCAGGTCGAGCTCGCCGGCATCGGCGCGCTGGCGGGCCTGCTGGCGGCCGGCGCCGCGGTGGCCGTGGGCTGGAGCCTGGCGACCTGGGTGTTCGAGTTCCACTGGAACCCGCCGTGGTGGGTGCCCGTGGCCGGCGCCCTCAGCGGCGGCGCGCTGGCGCTGGCCGCCGGCTGGTGGAGCCTGCACGAGGTGCTGGCGCGGCCCGTCATGGAAACCTTGCGCCGCGCGGCTCAAGAGTGAGAAGCTGACGCCATGATCCGCATCGGCCTGATCTCCGACACGCACGGCCTGCTGCGCCCCGAGGCGATGGACGTCCTGCGCGGCAGCGATTTCATCGTCCACGCGGGCGACATCGGCGAGAACGTGCTCGAGCCGCTGGCCACCATCGCCCCGGTGACCGCCGTGCGGGGCAACAACGACCGCGCGTCATGGGCCCAGCGCATCGGCGAGACGGAGTGGCTGCGCTTCGGCGAGGTCACGCTGCACGTGCTGCACGACCTGGCCGAGCTCGCGATCGACCCGCGCGCCGCCGGCGTGGACGTGGTGGTCACGGGCCATTCGCACCGGCCGAAGATCGAGCGGCGCGGCGGTGTCCTCTACGTCAACCCGGGCAGCGCCGGGCCGGTGCGCTTCCACCTGCCGGTCTCGGTGGCGCTGATGCAGGTCACGGGCCGCGATGTCAACGTGCGCATCGTGGAGCTGGAATCGTTGCGTACCGCCTGACTTGCCGCATCAAGGAGATCGTCCGCATGACCGTCCGCATCGTCCGCCTCGGCACGCCGCGCCATCCGCATGAGGGCACGCGCATCGGCACCGTGCGGCGCCCGCCGCGCGGAGTGCCGAAGGCCGAGTTCGCGTCGGGCAACTGGTACGACGTCTGGTACCCGAACCTGTCGCCGACGCCCGACCTCGTCAAGAAGGCACTGGCCTCGCAGGCCGACTTGAGCGCCGCCGGCGAGAAGGAATGGGCCGCGTTCACGCGCGGCTTCCGCGCGGAGATGGCCCAGCCCGACCACGCCCGCTCGATCGCGCTGCTGGCCGCGCTGTCGCAGCACGCCGACTTCTCGGTGGGCTGCTACTGCGAGAACGAGGCACGCTGCCATCGTTCGATCCTGCGCGCCCTGCTGAAGGACGCCGGGGCGAAGATCGCGCAGGAGTGACGGGCACCCGGGCGTCTTCGCGGTGTCACGCGTCCGCGCCGACCCACTCGATGTTCGCCCCCAGCGACACCAGGTTCTCGACGAACCTCGGATGCGCACGCCGGATCGGCGCCCCGTTGTAGATCGTCGACCTGCCCTCGATGCTGGACGCCAGCATCAGCAGCGCGATCGCCACGCGGATGATGTACGGGCTGTCGACCTCGGCACCCACCAGGGGCTTGCCGCCGAAGGTGATGACGCGGTGCGGGTCGGACTGGAACGCGTGGGCGCCGAACTTCGACAGCTCCGACGTCCAGCCCATCGCGCCGTCGTAGACCTTGTTCCAGAACATCATCTGGCCCTCGGCGCGCACGCCCAGCGCGATGAAGATGGGCAGCAGGTCGACCGGGAAGTAGGGCCACGGCGCGGCCTCGATCTTCTGCAGCATGTTGCGCGTGAATGGCTCGCGCACCTTCAGGCCGTGCGGCACGTGGGCGCGCGACCAGCCGCCCTCGTGCGAGATCTCCACGCCCAGCTTCGCGAAGCTGCGGTCGAGCAGCGGAAAGAACTGCGGCGCGCTGTTCCGGACCTCGACGTCGCCGCCCGTGATCGCGCCCAGCGCGAGGAAGGTGACGACCTCGTGGAAGTCCTCGATGAAGCTGAAGTCGACGCCGTGCAGCGCGTCGACGCCGGTGACGGTCAGCCGCGAGGTGCCGGCGCCCTCGACCTGCGCACCCATGCGCCGCATGAACTCGCAGAACTCCTGCACGTGCGGCTCCGACGCGGCGTTGGTGAGCTCGGACACGCCGTCGGCCAGCGCCGCGCACAGCACGAAGTTCTCGGTGGTGGTGACCGAGGCGTAGTCCAGCCAGCGCCGATGCGCGTGCAGAGGACGGCGCGCGTGCACGATCAACGCGCCGGCCCGCGCTCGACCTGCGCGCCGAAGCCCTCGAACACCTCGACGTGCGGATCGATCTCGCGCACGCCCAGCGTGCAGCCCTGC
>DASQCX010000754.1:0-2831 GCA_035634455.1 Burkholderiaceae bacterium | reverse complement strand
TTCCTGTTCTGCAGTCCCGACAGGAGCGTGTCGTTGCTCTTGGCGAATTTCAGGAACGCCTTGATGTGCGCGGGATCGCCCGTCGACATGCCCTTCACGAACGCGAAGACGTCCGCATAGCCCGCGGCCTTGTAGTTGAAGCCCATGATCTGGAACTTGCCCCACGAGCAGGACTCCAGCGCGGCGGCCCGGTCGAGCGCGTAGGCCTTGCACAGCCGCTCGTACTGGTGCCTTCCGGGCGGGCCGTACACGTCGTCGGCCACCGCCGCCGCGTTGGTGCTGCGGTCGATGAGGACGCCGTTGACCTTCCGCGTGCGATGGTAGCCGGGGCCGCAGATCTCATGGTGGTCGTGCTCGTAGGGGCTCGGCGGCTTCATGTGCGGACTGGTGTACTTGCGGAAGATGTGGCGCTCGTACAGGATGGTCGGGACGGTGCGGCCGTCCACCTTCGTGAACGACGACGTGGCCGATTCCTGCTTGGCCAGCGCATAGATGAGGCCCGCGTCGCACTTGAGGTCGGCGGCCGCGGCCAGGATGTCCGCCCGGGTCACCTCGCCGCCGACGTAGTCGCCAAGGAAGCTCAGGTCGAGATCGTCCTTGGCCGACGGCGGCTTGGGACCCACGGCGACGGGCGCGCCGGTCTTGCTGTCGACGCCGTGGCTGCCGAGCGTCTTGGACGCCCAGTCCTCGATCTCGTGCAAGGTGTGGTCCGCCCAGTCGCGCACGCCGGTCAGGCCGGGCGTGAACCCGAGCAGCGTCGTCCACGTGGGATCGCCGCTGTCGGCATGCCCGCGAACGCCGGGCGTCACGGGCGGAATCGGCGCCTTCTGCGGCACCACGGCGGGGTGGCGGCGATGGCGATGGTGGTGTTGATGATGCGTGCCCTGCGGACCGGGCTTGACGGAATTGGCCATGGAATCGAATCCTCGGTTGCACCCGCGCCGCCGCGCGACAGCGTCGATATTAAGCGAGCGCGGATGGCGCCGGCGCGGTTCGTGAAAGTCAATCCTGTGACGGCTGTCCACGAGGGCGGAACGTGGGGTTTCATACCCTCGGCGCGCCCGGTGATTGCGTGTACATTTGCTCCGGCCCCGCCCCGTTCCGGGTCGTCAACTTGAGCCCGCGCACCCGTTGCGCGCCGGTTCTAACGACAACAAGAGCATGAGCCGAAAGCGCGTCATCTGGTCGGAGGGTTTGTTCCTGCGGCCGCAGCATTTCCAGCAACTCGAACGCTCCGTCGAGATGCTCGTCGAGTCCCGCGCCGCCGGTGTCCTGTCGCCCGGCTGGGGCCTCGCCGGCCTGCGGCTCGACGAGGAAGCCCTGAAGATCGGCCGCCTCGCCGTCAAGTCCGCGCACGGGGTGATGCCCGACGGCACGCCGTTCGCCATCCCCGAGGAGCACGCGGCGCCGCTGGCGCTCGAGATCGGCACCGAGGTCAAGGACACCGTGGTGCACCTGGCGCTGCCGCTCGTGCGCGCGGGCATGCCGGAGTTCGCCGTCGACGCCGGCCCCACGACGGCGCTCGCGCGCTTCGTCGGCGAGGACCTGCGCGTCGAGGACAACGTGCAGGGCGTGGGCGAGCCGGCCGAGATGAAGCTGGGTCAGCTGAACCTGCGCCTGATGCTGGACGACGACCCGCGCTCGGGCTTCTGCAGCATCGCGGTGGCGCGCATCGTCGAGCGCCGCAGCACGGGCCAGCTGGTGCTCGACGAGAGCTTCATCCCGTCGGCGCTCGACTGCCGCGGCTTCGCGCGCCTGCAGGACTACCTGATCGAGGCGCGCAACCTGGTGCGCCATCGCGCCGACACGCTCGCCGCGCGCCTGAACCAGTCGCAGCAGAAGGGCGTCGGCGAGATCGGCGACTTCATGATGCTGCAGGTCGCCAACCGCTACGACCCGTGGTTCACGCACCTGGCCGAGCGCGAGTCGCTGCATCCCGAGGTGCTCTACGCGGCGCTGGTGCAGGCGGCCGGCGAGTTCGCCACCTTCAGCGACCGCCGCAAGCGCCGCGCCCGCGTGCAGGCGATCTACCGCCACGAGGACCTGAAGAACACCTTCGAGCCGCTGATGTTCGACATTCGCGAGCTGCTCACCGAGGTCATCAACCCGAACGCGGTGCCCATCCCGCTGCAGGAGCGCGCCGCCGGCCTGTACACGGGCATGGTGCCGGACGTCGACCTGCTGCACAACGCGCAGTTCGTGCTGGCCGTCAACGCCGACAAGCCCGGCGAGTTCGTGCGCGGGCGCTTCCCGTCGTTCGTCAAGATCGGGCCGCCCGACAAGATCCGCGACCTCGTGCGCCTGCACCTGCCCGCCATCGCCGTCGAGCCGCTGCCGATGGCGCCGCCGCGCATGCCGTACTACGCCGGGTATACCTATTTCCAGCTCGATCGCAGCGGCGAACTGTGGAAGCAGCTCGACGTCACCAAGGTCATCGCGATGCACATCGCGGGCGACTTCCCGGGCCTGCAGCTCGAGCTCTGGGCACTCAAGCCCTGACAGGCCAGGTTCATCATGAGCGATCCGCAATTCCCCGGCGTTCCACCGTCCGACGATCCGGACGCCACGATGATGATCCCCAAGCCGGGCGGCCGCCGCGCGGCGCCGGCGCCGGCGGCCGGCCAGGCGATGACGCTGGACACCGCGGCCGTCCTGTCCGACGTCGAGGACGGCGGCGCGCCGGTGGGACCGAACCCGCTGGTGGCCAACGCCTCGGTGCTGCTGAACACGGTGCCCACGATCCGCCGGTCGATGCACCATCCCGACCCGGCGGGCCTGCGCGAGTACCTGCTGCGTGCGATCACCGAGTTCGAGCAGCGTGCGCGCGCCGC
>DASQCX010000753.1:0-2659 GCA_035634455.1 Burkholderiaceae bacterium | reverse complement strand
AAGGCGCACGGCAGCACCGTGGAAGTGGCGACGCGCGCCGTCGGCTTCGACTTCTACATGCGCAAGCCCGTCGACACCAACGCGCTGCTGGCGCTGGTGGCGGACCTGTCCGCGCGCACGCGGCAGGCGTCCTGAAGCTGCCGCGCCGCCGGCCGGTCAGGCGACCGCGACGACCGGGGCGGCGTGCTCCGGCTGCGCGACCTGCACGAACTGCGTGACCTGCGCCGCCTGGATGGCGGGCAGATGCTGCGTCTCGGGGCCGCCGCCGCCGGCCGGTTCGGGCGGCCGCTCGAACGACTGCCGCACCGGCACCGGCTCGTAGGAGTCGGCGCCCACGTGCAGTTCGTGCGTGCGGACGTCGAGTCGGGGCGCCGGCTGCGGCCCGTTGCCGTCGGCCGTCGACGCCTGGGGCTGCGCAGCGCCGGCCTGCTCGACCGGCGGATGCTGCACGGCCTGGCCGGCCTCCGCCTGGGCCTGCGTGAGCGTGCTGCCGCCGCCGCTGTCGCGCCGGGTGTCGGCGGCGTCGTCCTGGCGCTGCCCGTCGCTCGTGGACGTCTGCGCCTGCTCGCCCGCCCCGACGCTGCCCACCGTGGTGGCGACGTGCGCCGTGAGCTGCGCGTATTCGGCGTGCAGCGTCTGGCGGTCGGTCTCGCTGAGCGAGCCGGCGGCCGACTGCAGCGCGATGCTGCGCATCATCTCCAGCGCGGCAGGCACGCTGCTCATGGCGCCGGCGACCGCGATGGTCGACAGGCTGGTCATCGGGTCGGGGACCTCGCTGGCGGCCTCGCGCGCGGCGCGGCGCGTGGCCGCCAGGTCGGCCTGGCGGGCATCGCTGACCGCCCCGGCCTGCGCCTGCTGCCGGACATCGGCGCGTGCGTGCGCCTCGACGGCCGCCGCCTTCGCGGTGGGCGTGCTGTCGAGGGAGACGGGCGTGGCGACAGGCGTGCTGGGCGTCAACATGGCGAGGTCCTCCGGCGTGCGGCCCGCGCGGGCGGCATGCGCTCGATATCCAGTCCGCGCACCGGCCCGCGCGGCGTGCCTGGCACGAACGCATGGACGGTGACGCGACGAATTGCCGGCGCCTTTTCCGCTTGTTCCGACGATGGTCCGGTGACTGTCGGTGCTAGACGGAATGGGCGCTTGTACGGCTAATCGGCGTGCCCGGCGGGAACTTGAGGCCTCGTTTCGCGATTATTTTCCGCGCCCGCCACCCGCCGCGCACCGTTCCGGCCCGGCCCGGCCCGACCCGGCCCGGCGCGCGCATGCCGGCGATGATGCATATGGCATTTCCTTCGTTGGCCATCGCCGGCCCGGCGCCTACGCTGGCGCCATGAACCCTCTGCACACGCCCTTGGTCCGCCCCGCGCCCACTGCGGCGCGCCCGCGTCTCGTGATCGCGCCGGGCCTGCACGGCAGCGGCGCCGAGCACTGGCAGAGCTGGCTGCACGGGCAGGTCGCGGGGTCGGTGCGCGTGGAGCAGGACGCCTGGAGCACGCCCGACCTCGACGCCTGGAGCGAACGCGTCGCCGACACCGTCGCCGCGCTGGGCCCCGGCCCGCACGTGGTCGTGGCGCACAGCTTCGGCTGCCTGGCCACGGTGCGCGCGCTGGCGCGGCGGCCGTCGCTGGACGTCGCGCAGCTGCTGCTGGTGGCCCCTGCCGAGCCGAACCGCTTCGGCGCCGCCCCCGCGCTGCCGCAGTCGCGCCTGGCCGCGGGCAGCTGCGTGGTCGCCAGCGACGACGACCCGTGGATGTCCGCGACCCAGGCCCACGCCTGGGCGCTGCGCTGGGGCAGCGACTGGATCAACCTCGGCAACGCGGGCCACGTCAACGTCGACTCCGGCTACGGGCCGTTCCCGCTGGCGCGCGAGTGGGCGACCGGCGCGCTGGATCGGCTAGCCGCGCGTCCCTGGCGCCACGCCGCCTGAACTCCGGGTGCCCCCGCACGGGCGGCATCGTCGCTTGCTGATAGGCTTCGCGTCTCGAACGCGCCGTGCGCGTCCCCGATCCGAGGAGTCCTCTTGAAAGCTGCCGTCCCGTCCACCAACGAGCTGACCCTGCGCGGCGTCGTGCTCGGCTTCCTGATCACGCTGCTGTTCACGGCGGCCAACGTCTACTTCGGCCTCAAGGCGGGGCTGACCTTCGCCACCTCGATCCCGGCGGCGGTCATCTCGATGGCGCTGCTGCGCTACGCGCGCGGCGTGACCATCCAGGAGAACAACATCGTGCAGACGGTGGCGTCGGCGGCCGGCGCGATCTCCTCCATCATCTTCGTGCTGCCCGGCCTGGTGATGGTGGGCTGGTGGACCGGCTTCCCGTACCTGACCTGCGTCATCATCTGCGCGCTCGGCGGCGTGCTGGGCGTGACCTACTCTATCCCGCTGCGCCGCGCGCTGGTGACGACGTCCGACCTGCCGTACCCCGAGGGCGTCGCCTGCGCCGAGGTGCTCAAGGTCGGCGCCGGCGAAGGCGAGGGCGCGGCGGCGGAGAACCGTGCGGGCCTGCTCGCCATCGTCTGGGGCGGCATCGTCTCGGCGGCGTTCCAGGTGGTCATCGCCACGCAGGTGTTCGCTTCCGACGTGCAGGGCTACTTCCGGCTGAGCCGCAACAGCAACGCGTCCACCGGCGCGGACTTCGGCTTGTCGCTGGCGCTGCTGGCC
>DASQCX010000752.1:0-2021 GCA_035634455.1 Burkholderiaceae bacterium | reverse complement strand
ACTCCCGTACGCGCCAACAGGAAGCCCAGCATCATGCCAGCGGGCCCGCCGCCCACGATGCAACACGCGGCCCTCATTCGAGCATTTCGCGCAGCACGCGGCCGGTCGCCGTGATGGCGAGCAAGGCCGGAACGCCGAGCGCCGGCTTGACCTGCTCCTTGGTGGCGGGCGTGTAGCTCATGCAGTCCATGGCCACGAGGTCGGGCTTTTTCGCGGCGAGCCGTCGGGCCGCAGCGGCGGCGGCGCTGGCATCGGCACTGGGCGCCAGGGCTTCGGCCACGATCTCGAGGCCGGGCCGCGCCCATTTGCTCGACAGCTTCTCGGCCTGCTCGGCGAGCGGGATCAAAAGGCCCAGCCGGCCGCGCGGTAGCAGGCCCGTCGCCAGGCCGCTCAGCACGCGCGAGGGAAACAGCACGCCCTCATCGCCTTTCATCGGCGGGAAGTCGCCGGTACAGGCATAGACGATGGCGTCGCAGCCGTCGGCACGCAGCCGGGCGATCGACTCGGGCGAGCGGGCGATCACCGCCTTCTTGGAGATCTTGACGTCGCGCTGGCCGCGCAGGCGCGTGTAGAGCGTATCGGCGCCATTCTCGGGGACGAGCTTGACGACCTCGGCGTCGCTCAAGCCATCGAGCGCGCCACGCAGCACGACCTTGGTGCCGGCCGGCGCGTGCTCAGCGAACAGGCCCGCGATGTCGTCGCGCGGCGCCTGCCCCACGGTGATGATCCCGAGTGTGCGAGGCATCATGCCTCCAAGGTTACGGCGTCCGAATCGCTCCAGGCAAGGCCGACCGGGTCGCCCGGCCCGCGTGGGCTGCGTTCGCCGGCATGTGCTTCGCGGGCGAGGAAGGTGCGGCCGTCGGCGCGCACGCGGTAGAGCGTCGCACCGCCCAGGAAGTTCGCGGTCTCGACCACGCCGGCCAACTGCGCTTCGGCCGACCCAACCAGACGGACCTTCTCCGGGCGCAGCGCCCGCACCCGGCCACCTTCCTCGAACAGATTGATCTCGCCGATGAAGTCGGCGACGAAACGCGTGCGCGGCCGCTCGTAGATCTCGGTCGGCGCGCCGACCTGCTCGACCCGGCCGGCGTTCATCACGGCGATACGGTCGCTCATCGCCAGCGCTTCCTCCTGGTCGTGGGTCACGAACACCAGGGTGACGCCGAGCCGGCGTTGCAGCTCCTTCAGCTCGAACTGCATCTGCTGGCGCAGCTTGCGGTCGAGCGCGCCGAGCGGCTCATCGCACAGCAGCACGCGCGGCTCGACGACCAGTGCGCGGGCCAGCGCCACACGCTGCTGCTGGCCGCCCGAAAGCTGGCCCGGCCGGCGGTCCTCCAGGCCGGTCAGCGCCACCTGGGCCAGCGCTGCCGCCACGCGGCGCGCGATCTCCGGCTTGGCCACGTCGCGCATGCGCAAACCGAAGGCCACGTTCTCGGCCACCGTGCGGTGCGGGAACAGCGCATAGGACTGGAACACCATGCCCATGTCGCGGCGGTGCACCGGCACGTCGGTGATGTCCTGGCCGCCGACATGGACGCGGCCGCTATCGGGCATCTCGAAGCCTGCGATCATGCGCAAGGATGTGGTTTTGCCGCAGCCCGACGGCCCCAGCAGCGAGAAGAACTCGCCGGCCGCGATGTCGAGCGTGACACCATCGACGGCAACCACCTTGCCGTCGAAGATCTTGGTCACGTCCTCCAGTCGTATGGCGGCGGAAGTCAGTGCGCTAACTCTTGAGGATCTTGGTCACGCGCGCGTCGATGTCTTCCTTGCGCGCGTTGTACCATTTCCAGTCGGGCTGGATCAGCGTCGCCACCTTCTCGGGCGTGGTCAGCAGCTTGGCGTCGTATTTTTCGCTGAGCTTCACTTTCTTGTTGGCCGGCGAATACCACACGCCCTCGGCCAGCAGCTTCTGCACGTCGGGCCGCAGCATGTAGTCGATGTAGCCGAAGGCCAGCTCCTTCACCTTCGAGCCGGGGGTGACGTTCAGCACCTGCTCGAGGGCCATCACGCCCTCAGCA
>DASQCX010000751.1:0-2556 GCA_035634455.1 Burkholderiaceae bacterium | reverse complement strand
TGATGAGCTTGCGCGTCGCATTCGCAGGAACGCCCGAATTCGCCGCAGTCGCGCTGCGGGCCATCCACGACGCCGGCCATGCCGTGCCGCTGGTGCTGACCCAGCCCGATCGCCCGGCGGGCCGCGGCATGAAGCTGACGCCGTCGCCGGTCAAGCAGCTGGCGCTCGAGCTGGGCGCGCCGGTGGCGCAGCCGCGCAGCCTGCGCCTGGACGGCAAGTTTCCGGACGAGGCCGCGGCCGGGCGCGCCGCGCTCGAGGCCGCCCGGCCCGACGTGCTGGTGGTGGCGGCCTACGGGCTGATCCTGCCGCAGTGGGTGCTCGACCTGCCGCGCCTGGGTTGCCTGAACATCCACGGCTCGCTGCTGCCGCGCTGGCGCGGCGCCGCGCCGATCCATCGCGCGATCGAGGCCGGCGACGCCGAGACCGGCATCACGATCATGCAGATGGACGCCGGCCTCGACACCGGCGACATGCTGCTGATCGAGCGCGCGCCCATCCAGTTCGACGACACCACCGGCCGCCTGCACGACCGCCTGGCCGGGCTCGGCGCCCGGCTGGTCGTGCGCTCGCTGGCCGACGCGGCCGCCGGCGCGCTGACGCCGGTCAAGCAGCCCGAGGCCGGCGTCACCTACGCCCACAAGATCGACAAGGCGGAGGCCGCGATCGACTGGCGGCTGCCGGCCGACGCCATCGAGCGCCGCGTGCGCGCCTTCGACCCGTTCCCCGGCGCCACCTTCCAGGCCGGCGGCGACACGGTCAAGCTGTGGCGCGCCCAGGTCGAGCGGCTGGACGTCGCCGCCGCGCCCGGCAGCGTGATCGCCGCCGACGGCCAGCAGCTGGTCGTTGCCTGCGGCGACGGCGCGCTGGCGCTGCTGGAGGTGCAGCGGCCGGGCGGCAAGCGCGGCCCGGTCGCGCAGTGGCTGCAGGCGCATCCGCTGCGGCGCGGCGACGTGCTGGGCTGAGAAGCCGTGAACGAATCCGACACACCCGCTCGTCACGCCCAAACGCGCCTGCTCTTCGTTGCAAGTGCCCGCCGTAGCCCGAGCTGCGGCTGTGCTTTGCGCCTCGATCAGACACGTTTGGACGCGCCGCTCGGGCGCGCCGGATTCATCCACAGCTTCTGATTTCCCCGGCCGGCTCAAGTGCGGCGGCGGGCGGCCGATAACGATGTAGCTATCCGTCCTTGCCATGCTCCGACGCCTCCTGCCCCTTCTCGCCATCCCGTTCGTGCTCGCCGGCTGCGACCAGCTCGGCCTGGAGCCGGCATCGGTGACCGCCGCGCGCGTCGAGGCCGACGGCAAGGCCGTGGGCGCCGCCTGCCGCCACGGCGGCCGCGCGATCGAGGACTGCTTCACGCTCAACAAGCGCGTGGACAAGGCCGCCATCTACGCCGGCTGGCGCGAGATGGACGACTACATGCGCGAGAACAAGCTGGAGGCCGTCGCGCCGACGCTGGGCCCGCCCGTGAAGAAGGCGGACGCCGGCGACGGCGCGGCCGACGCGTCGACCGCGAAGGCCGACGGCGACAAGGCGGCGGACGAACCGGCCGAGAAGTCCGCGAAGGCGTCCGCGACCCGCGGCGACCGGGCGGAGAAGCTCGCCCGGGCCGACAAGGCCGCCGGCGACAAGTCCGCCGAGCACTGACGCGCTGCGCGCCTCAAGCGCCGCTTCGCGCCTTGCGAAGCGATTCCCCGCGCCGGTAGTACCCGGCCATCACGCCGGCGATGCGCCGCCATAAGACAATGGCGCGATGACCGCTTCCACGCCGCTCTGGCGTCATCCCGAATTCGCCGTCGGCGCCCGCCAGATGCGCGACGTCGCGCTCGGCATCGGCGCCTGGGGCCTGGTCGCGGGCATCGCGATGTCCAAGGCCGGGCTCGGCGCGGCGCTGGCGATCGCGATGTCGCTGTGCGTGTTCGCCGGCAGCGCGCAGCTCGCGGCCCTGCCGCTGATGGTGCAGGGCGCCCCGCTGTGGGTGATCTGGGCGACGGCGTTCTGCGTGAACCTGCGCTTCATCATCTTCAGCGCCGGCTGGCGGCCGTACCTGCAGTCGCTGCCGCGCGCGCAGCGGCTGTTCGTCGCCTACTTCACCGTCGACTTCACCTACATCGCGTTCATGCGGCGCTTCCCCAGGCCCGGCGACGTGCGCGCGCAGGTGGCGTACGTCGCGGGCAACGCCACCGTGAGCTGGATCGCGTGGCAGGGGATGACCGTGCTCGGCGTCGTGCTGGCCGACGTGATCCCCGAGCGCTGGGGGCTCGGCTTCGCCGGTTCGCTCGCGCTGCTGGGCATCACCGCGACGCTGCTGGTGGACCGCGGCACCTGGATCGCCGCGGCCGTGGCGGCCTGCGCCGCGTTCGCCGCCTTCGCGCTGCCGTTCCACCTGAACATCGTGGTCGCCATCGCGGCGGCGATGGCGGTCGGCGTGCTGGTCGACCACTTCGCGCCGCCGCCACCCGCCAAGGCGTCGTCGGAGGACGCGGCATGACGATCTGGATGAACCTCGCCGCGATCGCCGGCCTGACGCTGGTCAGCGTCGTGACGCGCGGCTTCTTC
>DASQCX010000750.1:0-3447 GCA_035634455.1 Burkholderiaceae bacterium | reverse complement strand
GCCGAACCGCAGGCGGCGCACGCGGCCGACGACAATGTGGTCGACGCCGACTTCAAGGAAGTCAAGAAGAGCTGAGCCTGCATGCCAGGCAGCGGCCGGTGACTTGCGGGACATTGCCGTCCCGCAGGCCGCCGGCCTTTCTTGCTGTTGGACCACGAGCGTCCGGAAGGGATCCCGCACCTGTCCGGCGCTGCCACTGACCGAATTTCCTGTGCGCAGAAAAAGTTGATTGCCCCATGAGCAAACGCGATTACTACGAAGTCCTCGGCCTGACGAAGGGCGCGTCCGACGACGACATCAAGAAGGCCTATCGCAAGCTCGCGATGAAGTACCACCCGGACCGCAACCAGGGTGACGGCCACAAGGCGGCGGAGGAGAAGTTCAAGGAGGCCAAGGAGGCCTACGAGATGCTCTCCGACCCGCAGAAGAAGGCCGCGTACGACCAGTACGGCCACGCGGGCGTCGATCCCAACATGGGCCACGGCGCCGGCGAGGGCTTCGGCGGCTTCGCGGAGGCCTTCGGCGACATCTTCGGCGACATCTTCGGCGGCGGCCGCCGGCCGGGCGCCGGCGGCGGCGGCAAGCAGGTCTATCGCGGCAACGACCTCAGCTACGCGATGGAGATCACGCTGGAGGAGGCCGCGGCAGGCAAGGACACGCAGATCCGCGTCCCGAGCTGGGAGAACTGCGAGACCTGCAAGGGCTCGGGCGCCAAGCCGGGCACCTCGCCCAAGACCTGCCCCACCTGCAACGGCCAGGGCACGGTGCACATGCGCCAGGGCTTCTTCTCGATCCAGCAGACCTGCCCCAACTGCCACGGCACCGGCAAGATCATCCCCGAGCCCTGCCCCAGCTGCTCGGGCCAGGGCCGCATCAAGAAGACCAAGACGCTGGAAGTCAAGATCCCGGCCGGCATCAACGAAGGCATGCGCATCCGCTCGTCGGGCAACGGCGAGCCGGGCCCCAACGGCGGCCCGCCGGGCGATCTGTACATCGAGATCCGCATCAAGCAGCACGACATCTTCGAGCGCGACGGCGACGACCTGCACTGCACGGTGCCGGTGCCGATGACGCAGGCCGCGCTCGGCGGCACGATCGAGGTGCCCACGCTCACCGGCAAGGTCGAGATCGAGCTGCCCGAGGGCACGCAGCACGGCAAGACCTTCCGCCTGCGCGGCAAGGGCATCAAGGGCATCCGCTCGAGCTACCCGGGCGACCTGTACTGCCACGTCACCCTCGAGACGCCGATCAAGCTCACCGAGCACCAGCGCAAGCTGCTCAAGGAGCTCGACGAATCGCTGCGCAAGGGCGGCGACCGGCACTCGCCCAACTCCAAGAGCTGGACGGACCGGGTCAAGGACCTGTTCAAGTAAGCCTCCAGGCCGCCTCCGGGCGGCCTGTTCGTTTGCGGGTTTGCCCGGCCGGGCAGGTCATCAAGTTCTCCCTACAGAACGCCGATATCCGGTGGACGGGCGTGCATCCTGCGTCCGCAACGGGTGTCGTGGGTTCATGAAGAGCGTCCAGTCGGAGATGAGACAAGGCCTGCCGGGCGCCCTGGCGGGCGGGGCCGGCCGTTTCGAACCGGACATCGCCAGCTGCCGCGCGCTGGTCATCGACGCCAATCCGACCGCGCGCAGCATCCAGGCGGCGCAGCTGCGCGACCTCGGCGTGGGCAGCATCGTCCAGTGCGGCCGCGTGCAGGACGCGCGCCGCCAGCTCGAGACGCACGAGTTCGACATCGTGCTGTGCGAGCAGGACTTCCACGGCGGCAACTATTCCGGCCAGGACCTGCTCAACGACCTGCGCCGCGCCCAGCTGCTGCCGTTCTCCACCGTCTTCGTGATGGTGACCTCGGAGGCCCGCTACGCCGCGGTCGCCGAGGCCGCCGAGTCGGCGCTGGACAGCTACTTGCTCAAACCGCACACGGCGCAGGCGCTGGGCGAGCGCATCCAGCAGGCGCGTCACCGCAAGAAGGTGCTCAAGGACATCTTCGTCGCCGTCGACGCGGGCCAGTTCGACCTGGCCGCGCAGCTGTGCATGCGCCGCTTCGAGGTCCGGGGCGCCTACTGGCTGTACGCGGCGCGCATCGGCGCCGAGCTGCTGCTGCGGCTGGACCGGCACGACGACGCCCGCGTGCTGTACGAGGCCGTGATCGCCACGCAGGCGCTGCCGTGGGCGCGCCTGGGCGTGGCGCGCGCGCAGATCGAATCCGGCGCGACGCCGGACGGGCGGCGCACGCTGGAAAGCCTGATCGCCGACCAGCCCGGCTTCGCCGACGCCTACGACGTCATGGGCCGCGTGCAGGTCGACCAGGGCCAGTTCGCCGAGGCGCTGGCCACCTACCGCACGGCCACGCAGCTGACGCCGGGCTCGATCGCGCGCCTGCAGCGCCAGGGCATGCTGGCCTTCTACCTCGGCGAGAGCGACGAGGCCGGCAAGGCGCTGGAGCGCGCGACGCTGATGGGCATCAGCTCGAAGATGTTCGACTTCCAGACCATCGTGCTGCTGGCCGTGACGCGCTTCACCGCGCGCGATTCCAAGGGCCTGCAGCGCTGCCTGGACAACATGCGCCACGCGCTGGAGAAGTCGCCGCACAGCGTGCGGCTGCGGCGCTTCATGAGCGTCATCACCGTCTTCAACCTGATGCTGCAGCGCCAGGTGGCGCAGGTGGTGGCCGAGGTGCGCGCCATGGCCGAGGACATCCGGCAGCCCGACTTCGACTTCGAAGCCGCGTCCAACCTGGTCGCGATGCTGTCGTACCTGACGGCCGCCGAACTGCAGCTGGACGCCGTCGACGGCTGGATCGACACGCTGGCCCTGCGCTTCTGCACCACCCGCAGCCTGTCGGAGCTGCTGGCGCGCGCGGGCCAGGCCCACGCGCCCTTCGCCACGCGCATCCGCGAGCAGCACAACGCGATCACCGCGCTGGCCGAGCAGGCGATCTCGCACAGCCTGGCGGGCGAGCCGCGCGCCGCCGCGAAGCAGCTGCTCGGCGCCGGCGCGCGCACGATGAACGCCAAGCTGATCGACATGGCGCGCATGGTGCTGACGCGCCACGCCGACAAGATCGCCGACGCCGGCGACCTGATGGGCATGGCCGACGAACTCAGGCAGCGCTACGTCACCGCCTCCGCCGTGGCGCCGCTGACGGCCGACAACGGCCGGCAGTCCGGCGGCCTGGTGCTGCGGGCCCGCGAGAAGGACGGCGGCGCCGATGGCGTCGCGCCAGCGCCCGCGCCGGTCGCCGCCGATGCGCCGACCTCCGGCAACGCCACATAGAACGGCCACGGCCGGCGCGCGGCCGCGGCGCGCCGCGATTCGTCGGACAGCTTCAAAACAGACTCCCTTGTCGTTGGTCGGGGACCGCCTCGACCGGCCGCGATGCCGTGCGCCCACGCGGCAGCGGCGCGGGCCGCACGAACTTGCTCATGTCCAGCGACTGGCGTT
>DASQCX010000749.1:0-1900 GCA_035634455.1 Burkholderiaceae bacterium | reverse complement strand
TGAGCGCGTGCACGCCCGCGTCGGTGCGGCCCGCGCACACGGTGGGCACGACTTCGCCGCGCGGCAGGCCGACGAACTCGGCCAGCGCACGCTCGAGCTTGTCCTGCACGGTGTTGCCGTCGGGCTGCGACTGCCAGCCGTGGTACCGCAGGCCGCGATACGCGATGCCCAAAGCGACACGCCCGGCCGGCGTCGCCGCGATCGCGGCGCCATCCTGCTCGGGCGTGGTGGGCGTCCCGGCTTCGGGACGGCCGGGCGCGAGGCCCGGCGTGATCGCGGGATCTTCGGGAAAGGGGGAGTTCACCCGCGGAAGGTTAACCCAACGCGTTGAGCATCGTCTGCGCGCGGGACTTCAGCGCGCCGTCGGCCTTGGAGACGACTTCCTCGAGCAGTTCGCGCGCGCCTTCGTGGTCGCCGATGCGGCGGAACTCGTCGGCCAGCTCGATCTTGCGGGCCATCGGCTCGGTGTCGCCGTGGGCGTCGCCGAGGTCGAGCTCGGGCAGCACCGATTCCTCGGCCGCCGCCTCGGCATGGTCCGCGTGGGCCGGCTTGTCGAGGTCCAGCGACAGGTTGCCGAAGTCGAAGTCGATGGCCGGCGCGGCCGCCGCGGCGTGCGCCGGCGCCGACGCATGCGCGGGGGCCGGAGCCGGCGGGATGGCCGGCACCTCGACGTGGCCGTGCTCCAGGTCGAAGTCGCTCACTTCGAACGGCGTCGCGGCATGGTGCGGCTGGCGCGTGGTGTCGCCATCCGCCTCGTCGCCGTGCGTCGGGTGCGCGGGATGACGGGAGTCGCCCGGCTGGATCGTCGGGGCCTCGTCGAAATCGATCGGCAGGTCGGTGTCGCTGCCCTTGGCCGGCGGACGCATCAGCGTGACCTCGTCCGAGTCCTCGCCCAGCGGGTTCAGCGGCATCGGGTCGGTGTCGACGATGGCGTACTCGCCGCCCTCGGTGTAGAGCGTGTTGGTCGGGTCGATCTGGCGGCCCAGCTCCTGCGCCTTGGCCCACTCCTCGCCCTGGCCGTTCGTCAGGCCTTGCAGCTGGCGCGCCTGCGCCTCGAAGGTCTTCAGGTCGGCGCGCTTGGCGTAGACCTCGAGCAGCTTGGTGCGGATGGCCAGGCGATCCGGGTCGGAGCGCTGGGCTTCCTTCAGGATTTCCTCGGCCTGCAGGTCGCGGCCGTAGGCCAGGTAGACGTCGGCCTCGGCGACCGGGTCGACGTCGCCGATGGCGTCGAGCTGGCTCAGCGAGTAGTTCAGCGACGAGGACGCCGAGTTGGTGGCGCCGTCGCGCGTGTCCACGCGTTGGCCGCCGCTGGCGCCGAAGAACGAGTCCGGCTGGATCTTGCTCTCGATGAACGAGGTCTCGCCCGAGAACTTGTTGCGGTCGCCGCCCTGGCGCTTGCGCCAGAACAGGAAGCCGCCCAGCAGCACCGCCAGGCCGGCGATGCCCGGGACGATGTACGGCGGATCCATCAGCGAGGACAGGAAGCTGTCGTCGGCCGGCACCGGCGCCGGCACGACCGGCGGGCGGTGCGCCGGGGCGGACGCGCGCACGGGCGCGGACGGCACCACCGCCGGCACGGCCGCGGCGGAGGCCTCGACGGCGGGCGCGGACGCGATCACCGGGGCCGACGCCACCACCGCGGGCGCGACGGCCGGCGCCGGGGTCGACGGAACGGTCGCCGCGACCACGGGCTTGGCCACCGGGGCCGGTGCGGGAGCGGGCGCCGGCGGCACCGGCGCCGGCTTGGCCGCGGCGACCTGCACCGGCGCGGGCGCCGGGACGTGCGCCGCGATGGCCGGCACCGGCAGGGCCGGCGCGGGCGCGGGCGTCTTGACGGCCGGGGCGGCCGGCGCCGCGGGCGCGTTGGCCGGCTTCTTGTTGGCCAGGTCCTTCAGCTCGG
>DASQCX010000748.1:0-5591 GCA_035634455.1 Burkholderiaceae bacterium | reverse complement strand
CGATGACCGACCTGCAAGCCGCCACCGCCGCCCCGTTGCGAATCCTCATGCTGGAGGACTCGGCGCTCGACGCCGAGCTGATCCGGGCCGCGCTGGCGCGGGCCTATCCGCTGGAGCAGGTGCGCGTGCGCCTGGTCGGCGACGAGCGCACGTTCGCGCAGGCGCTGGGCTCGGGCGCGTTCGACATCGTGCTGTCCAACGTCGAGCTGCCCGGCTACGGCGGCGCGCAGGCGCTCGACCACTGCAAGGCGGTGGCGCCGGAGCTGCCGTTCATCTTCGTGTCGAACGTGATCGGCGAGGAGGCCGCGGTCGACCTGCTCAAGCGCGGCGCGACCGACTACGTCAGCAAGGATCGCCTGGGCCGCCTGCCGCTGGTGATCGAGCGCGCGCTGCGCGAGCGCGCCGAGCGCTCGGCCCGCCTGCTGGCCGAGCGGCGGCTGCGCGAGGCCGATTCGGCCTACGCGCGCGTCGTCGACGGCCTCAGCGGCTACGGCGTCATCCTGCTGGACGTCGACGGCACGATCCGCGGCTGGAACCAGGCCGCCAGCCTGATCTTCGGCTATGCGCGCGCCGAGATGATCGGACGCCACGTCTCGACGATCCATCCGCCCGAGGACCGGGCCGCCGACGTGCTGCGCGCCGACTTCCAGGCCGCGAGCCTGCAGGGCAGCGTCGGCTTCGCGCGCTGGCTGCTGCGTTCCGACGGCACGCGCCTGCGCGCCGAGGGCGCGCTGACGGTGCTGCGCGACGAGGACGGCGAGGTCAGCGGCTTCTGCAAGCTGCTGCGCGACGTGACGACCACCTTCGAGTCGGCCGCCGCGCTGCTGCAGGCCAAGGAGGAGGCCGAGCGCGCCAATCGCGCCAAGGATCGCTTCCTGGCGGTGCTGTCGCACGAGCTGCGCACGCCGCTGCTGCCGATCGTCGCGGCGGCGCAGGCGCTGCAGAACGCCGTGCCGGTGCCGCTGGCGTTCTCCGGGCTGCTGCCCATGATCCGCCGCAACGTGCTGCTCGAGGCGCGGCTGATCGAGGACCTGCTCGATCTCACGGCGATCTCCGCCGGCAAGCTGTCGCTGCGGCGCGCGCCGGTGGACATGCACAAGGTCATCGCCGCCGTCGTCGAGATGGTGCAGGAGACGGCGGACGAGAAGCAGATCACGTTGTCGGTGCGCTGGCACGCGACCCGGGGCACCGTCGACGGCGACGCGGCGCGCCTGCAGCAGGTGCTGTGGAACCTCGCGCGCAACGCCGTCAAGTTCACGCCCCAGGGGGGCAGCGTCCGCATCGAGGTCGACGACGACGGCGGGCAGCTGCGCCTGCGCTGCATCGACGACGGCATCGGCATCGAGGCGAAGGCGCTGACGACCGTCTTCTCGGCCTTCGAGCAGGCTAACAGCGACATCGCGCGCCGCTTCGGCGGCCTCGGCCTGGGGCTGGCGATCGCGCACGGGCTGGTGGGGCAGCACGGCGGCAGCCTGTCGGCGAGCAGCGACGGCCCGGGCCGCGGCGCCACCTTCACGCTGTGCCTGGACACCGTCGACACGCCGGGCGCCGTCGCCGCCCAACCCGTGGCGCCTGCGCCGGACGGCGCCGCGTCGCACCCCGTGCGCATGCTGCTGGTCGAGGACAACGAGGACGCCGCCAGCGCGATGACCCTGTCGCTCGAATACATGGGCTACGCGGTCACGCACGCGCCCACGCTGCGCGCGGCGATCGCCGCGAGCGAGCGCGAGCCCTTCGACGTGATCGTCACCGACCTGGGCCTGCCGGACGGCTCGGGCCTGGCCCTGGGGCCGGCGTTGTCGGCGCGCGCGCCGCTGATCGCGCTGAGCGGCTTCGGCAGCGCCGAGGACGTCGCGCGCTCGATGGCCGCGGGCTTCGCGGCCCACCTCGTCAAGCCCACCGACCCGGACGAGGTGCACGCGACCGTGGGCAAGATCCTGCTGCGCTCGGCCGCGTCGGCCTGAGCGCCGGCAGGCTCAGTTCAGCGTCGCGTCCGGATCCGGAGCCTCGTCGAACAGCGGCAACGGCTGGGGGGCGGCCGGCGCGGGCGCCTCGCCGGCATCGCCCGCGGCCTCCACCAGCGCGTTGGGCAGCGCCTTGCTCGTCTTCACGCCGAGGTCCCTGAGCATCTCGGCCTGGCGTATCACGTTGCCCTTGCCGGTGGACAGGCGCTTCTCGGCGTCCTCGTAGGCCGCCTGCGCGTCCTTGAGCTTCGCGCCGACCTTCTGCAGGTCGCCGACGAAGGCCGCGAGCTTGTCGTAGAGCTCCGCGCCGCGCCTGGCGATGTCCTGCGCGTTGCGCGTCTGCGCCTCCTGGCGCCACAGGTGGGCGATGGTGCGCACGACGAACAGCAGCGTCGACGGGCTCACCAGCAGCACGTTGCGCTGCCAGGCCTCCATGAACAGCGACTCGTCGCTGGTGACGGCCAGCATGAAGGCCGGCTCGATGGGCACGAACATCACCACCATGTCGAGCGACTTCACGCCGTACAGCGCCTGGTAGTTCTTCGCCGACAGGCCCTTGATGTGCGCGCGCACCGAGTCGAGGTGGGTGCGCACGGCCTGGGCCCGGGCCTCGTCCGTCTCCGCGGAGGCGTACTGGTCGTAGGCCACCAGCGACACCTTGGCGTCGACCACCAGCTTGCGATCCTGCGGCAGGTCGATGACGACGTCGGGCTGCTGCAGGTTGCCCTCGGCGTCGCGCTGGCTCACCTGCACGTGGTAGACGCGGCCCTTCTCCAGGCCGGAGGCCTCCAGCACGCGCTCCAGGATCAGCTCGCCCCAGTTGCCCTGCGTCTTGGCCTGGCCCTTGAGCGCCTTGGTGAGGTTGTTGGCGTCGTTGCTGAGGGTCTTGTTCAGCTCCATCAGCTGCCTGACCTGCTCGGTCAACGCGAAGCGCTCCTGGCCTTCCTTGACGTAGACCTCCTCGACCTTGCCCTTGAACTCGCTGAGCTGCGCGCGCAGCGGGTCGAGCAGGGTGCCCAGGTTGTGCTGGTTCTGCTCGGCGAAGCGCCTGGACTTCTCCTCGAGGATGTCGCTCGCCAGCGCCTTGAACTGGTTGGACAGCTCCGCCTTCGCCTCGGTCAGCAGCTGCAGCTTCTCCTGCGCGCTCGCGCGTTCCGCGTCGGCGCGCGTGCGGGCGTGAGCGAGTTCGGCGTGGGCCGTCTGCAATTCCCTGGTCCGGGCGGCCGCGTGGTCGGCGGCGGCCGCGAGATCGCGCTGCAGCGCGGCGACGCGGTCGTCGAGCGAGGCCACGAGCTGCTGCTTCTGCGCCTCGCTGGCGGCGGCGCGCAGCACGCTCTCGTGGGCCGAGGCCAGCTGTTCGCGCGTCGCGTGGGTCTCGGCCCGCGCGCGCTCCAGTTCGGCCTGCGCCGCCGCGGCCGCCTGCTCGCCCGCGCGCAGCCGCTCGCGCGCCTGCGCGAGCTCCAGCTGCGCCGCGTGGCCGGATTGCGCGAGCGCGGCGTCGACCGCGGCCCGCCGGCGCGCGCGCGCCAGCGCGAGGCCGATGGCGAGGCCGGCGAGCAGCGCCGCGAGCACGGCGACGACGATGACGGCGAGGAGGGAGGCGGACAGCGGATTCATGCGCTCATTGTCGCCGTCCGCTGGCTCATGCGGTGCGCCTGCGGCGGGATCGGCGGAGGCGGAGCGAGGGTTTCCGATGGCGGCCGCGGCGGCGCGCCGTCGAGCCCGCGGGACATAATCCCGCGACAAGCCATGCGGGAAGGCCGACGCGCCCGACCCGCAGGAACCGTTCATCGATCAGCAGGGAGGAAGCCCATGTCGAACCCGATCTGGCGCGCCGGTGCGTGCGCTCTTGCCGTTGCGCTGGCCTTCGGTGCGCCGCACGCGACGTTCGCGGCCGACGATTCCGGACAGGACATCCGGGCCGAGATGCAGAAGCTGCCCTGGCAGCTGGGCCCGGCCGCCGCCGACGTCGGCACGCGCTCGAAGATCCAGGTGCCCGACGGCGCGCGCCTGCTGCCCGAGTCCAGCGGCAGCCGCTTCCTGGAGCTGACCGGCAACCTGCCCGAGCCCGGCGACACCGTGCTGGTGCGCAACGGCTGGTGGGCGACGCTGTCGTTCGAGGAGTCCGGCTACGTCAAGGACGACGAGAAGCTCGATCCCGACGCGCTGCTGGCCGCCCTGAACAAGAACGAGGAGCAGGCCAACGAGCAGCGCCGCCAGCGCGGCATGGCCACGCTCACCAACGACGGCTGGATCGTGCAACCGCACTACGACCCGACGACGAAGTTCCTCGAGTACGGCCTGCGCCTGCACTCCTCGGACAGCCCGCGCCCGGTGGTCAACTACACGATGCGCCTGCTGTCGCGCCGCGGCTACGAGACCGTGATCCTGGTGACCAGCCCCGACACGCTCGATCGCGACGTGAAGGACCTGCACCAGGTGCTGGACGGCTTCAAGTTCAACCCCGGCGAGACCTACAGCGAGTTCCGCGCCGGCGACCACGTGGCCGAGTTCGGCCTCGGCGCGCTGGTGCTGGGCGGCGCCGCGGCGGCGGCCGTCAAGGCCGGCTGGTTCAAGGGCCTGCTCGCGGCGCTGGTCGCGGGCTGGAAGCTCGTCGCGGCGGCCGCGGTCGCCGCGGTCGCGGGCCTCAAGCGCCTGTTCGGACGCGCGACAGGGCGATGAGACGCCGATCGCACCCGTGCCACTCGACGCGCAATCGCTGATCGGGCCGACCGTCGTCGCCCTGTACCTCAAGGACTGCCTGCTGCTGCTCGCGCGCGACGAGGCCGTGCTCGTGCGCGGCTGGCGCGGCCGCTGGCGCGCGGGCTTCGGCCTGCTCGACTGGCGGCTGCGCGGGCGCGAGCCCTGGCTGTGCCATCCGTTCAAGCCCTGGCAGCCCGTACTGCGCCTGCGCTGGGACGCCGCCGCGCCCGCGCCGGCGCCGTCGAAGGCGGAGCCGCCGGCGCTGCCGGAGCTCGCGCTGGCGCCGTGGGTGTGCGCGATCTGGCTGCTGCTGTTCGTGGCGCTGCCGGTGGCGTTCTTCGGCCACCTGGGCCTGCGCAGCGTGCTGCTCGTCATCGGCGAGCTCTACGCGTTCATCCTCTTCAGCCTGGTGCTGGTGTGGCGGCGCCGCGCGGCGCTGGGCCTGAGCGCATCGCAGTTCGGCGTGCTGGCGTTCGAGCTGCTGGCCTGCGCGCCGTACGCCGCCAACCTGGTGCGGCGCTTGTCGCTGCACCGGCGCGTCGACGCGAGCATGCTGGCGGCGTCGGAGCGGCTGCTCGATGCGCCGGCGCACGCCGACGTGCGCGCGCAATGCCTGGCGCGCATCGACGACGAGCTGGACTGGATCCCCGAGGACTCGCCGCGCGCCAAGGCGCTGCGGGCGGCGCGGCCGCGCTTCGCGCCGGCGCCGCAGCCGGACATCGCGACGGAGGGCGGACATGACCGGCAATGACTGGCTGACCATCGTCGCCTGCGGCCTCGTGGGCTACGGCGCCGTCCACCTGTTCCTGCGCAAGCCGCCGTCGCCGCCGTCCGCGAGCCCAGCGCCGGCGACGCCGTCGGCGCCCGTCCCGCCGCACTGGACCAGCGTGCTGGAGCTGTCGCCCGACGCCAGCGTCGAGGAGA
>DASQCX010000747.1:0-5924 GCA_035634455.1 Burkholderiaceae bacterium | reverse complement strand
GACGCTGCCCGACGCGCTGGCGCGCAACTGCAAGTCGCCGCGCGCGCTGCCGTGGCTGGCGGTCAACGGCACCGAGGATCCGTCCGTGCCCTTCGGCGGCCAGCTGGACGGCACCGTGCGCCGCGGCGAGATCCAGGCCGGCCTGCGCTCGGCCGACGACACCTTCCGCTTCTGGGCCGACCGCGCCGGCTGCGCCGCGCCGACCGCTCGCGAGGCCGTCACCGACCCGGCCGAGGACGAGCGCCACCGCTGGGCCGAGCGCATCGTGCGCGGGCATTGCGTCGGCGGCCAGATGTCGCAGCAGGTGGTGCTGCACGGCAGCGGCCACGTGATGCCGGGCCGGGCAGCGGACAATCGCCTGGCCGAACGCGCCGTCGGCCCGGCGGCGCCGGAGGTCGACGGCGGTACGCTGGTCTGGATGCACTTCAAGGCCACGCTGCTGAGATGAACGGGCATGACGCTTGCCGTCGAGCCGCCTATGCTGTCGAGTCGACAGCTTTCGCAAGGAACCCCCATGAACAAGATCCACGCCCTCCTCGCCAGCGCCGCCCTCGGCCTGTCCGTCCAGGCCTTCGCGCAGGACGCCCCCGACGCCGCGCGCCAGCAGCGCATGGACGAGGCCTACGCCAAGTCGCACGACGACACGCGGGTCGCCGACAGCGGCGTGCGCGAGGACCTGCACGAGGTCGGCCATGACGTCCACCAGGGCGTCAAGGCCACCGGTCACGCCGTCCACAAGGGCGTGAAGGCCACCGGGCACATCGTCCACAAGGGCGTCAAGGCCACGGGCCATGCCATCCACCAGGGCGTGAAGGCCACCGGCCACGCGATCCACGAGGGCGTCGACGCCGTCACCGGCAAGTAAGTCGGCCCCGACACGATCCCGACAAACGCCCGGCGCGGCCCGCCGGGCACAATGGGGCCGATGCTCGAAGGCCTCGCCCCCGTCATCGCCGCGGACACGCGGCTGGTCGTCCTCGGCAGCTTTCCCGGCGTCGCCTCGCTGGCCGCGCAGCAGTACTACGGCCATCCGCGCAACCTGCTGTGGCGGCTGCTGTCGGCGCTGTGGGACGAGGATCTCGTCGCGCTCGCCTACCCGCAACGGCTGGACGCGCTGCGCCGCCATCGCGTCGGCCTCTGGGACGTCTACTGCCGCTGCGAACGCGAAGGCAGCCTCGACAGCGCGATCCGCGCGGCCGTGCCCAACGACCTGGCGCGGCTGACCGCGCTGGCACCGGGCCTGCAGGCCGTCGCCCACAACGGCGGCGAGTCGGCCCGCTCGCGCCGGCTGACCGAACGGCTGGGCGTCGCCGTGCACACGCTGCCGTCGACCAGCCCGGCCAACGCGTCGTGGAGCTTCGAGCGCAAGCTGGCGGCCTGGCGCGAGGTCTTCTCGCGCTACGATCTGGCGCCCCAGCCGACCGCCACGCCATGAACCGCCCGCGCCAGACCTTCGAACCCGCCACGATGTCCGAGCAGGACGGCGTGCGCTACCTGCATCTGGGCACGCCCTGGGTGCAGGGCGCGATGCGCATCCGCAAGCCCCAGGCCATCGAGCTCGAGTACGTGCAGCGCATGATGGCCTGGATGCTGTGGCGGCCGCAGGACGAGGTGGCCCACGGCCACGCCGTGCAGCTGGGCCTGGGCGCCGCGGCCATCACGCGCTTCACGCACAAGGTGCTGCGCATGCGCACCACGGCCGTCGAACTCAACCCCACCGTGATCAGCGCCTGCCGCATGTGGTTCCAGCTGCCGGCCGACGACGCCCGCCTGACCGTGCTGGAGGCCGACGCCGGCGCCTGGGTGCGCGACGCCGCCCGCCTGCAGACGGCCGACGTCCTCAGCGTCGACCTCTACGACCACGACGCCGCCGCGCCGGTGCTCGATTCCGACGCCTTCTACGCGGCCTGCCGCGGCGTCCTCGTGCACGGCGGCCTGATGACAGTCAACCTGTTCGGCCGCGACGCGAGCTTCGCGGCCAGCGCGGCGCGCATTGCGGCGGCGTTCGGCAGCGACCAGGTCTGGAGCCTGCGGCCCACGCGCGAAGGCAACACGGTCGTCGTCGCAGGCCGCGGCGTCACGGTGCCCGACCGCGACACGCTCGTCGCGCGGGCGGATAACATCGAAGCGCGCTTCGGCCTGCCGGCGCGCAAGTGGCTGCGCATGGTGCGGCCCCTGTCCCTCTGAAAGAGCCCGCCATGTCCGCCACGCATTCCGCCAAGCCCGCGGCCGCGCCCGTGATCCGCCATGCGGCGCCGCGCGGCCGCCTGGAACTGCGCCAGATCCTGAAGTGGCTGCGCGACGACGGCGTGCTGGCGCCCGACGAGGCCGACAAGCTGCTGCGCCGCTTCGGCAGCAGCGCCTCCGGCCTGCACCCGCTGCAGCGCCTGGGCGGGGCGAGCCTGGTCGACGTGCGCGACGGCCGCGCGCTCGACACCGACGCGCTGGCGCGCTGGCTGGCCACGCGCTTCGAGCTGCCGTACGCGCGCATCGATCCGCTGCGGGTGGACGTCGGCCGCGTCGCCGAGGTGATGTCGGTGGCCTACGCCGAGTCGCGCCGCGCGCTGCCGGTCACGGTCAACGCCAGCGAGGTGGTGATCGCGACGGCGGAGCCGTTCGACGTCGCCTGGGTGCCGGAGATCGAGGCGCTGGTCAAGCGGCCGGTGCGACTGCAGCTGGCGCATCCCGAGGACATCGTGCGCTTCACGCCCGAGTTCTACTCGCTGGCCGCGTCGGTGCGCTTCGCCAACAAGAGCACCGGCGCCGCGCAGGCCAACAGCTTCGAGCAGCTGGTCGAGCTGGGCAAGGCCAAGGGCCAGCTCGACGCCAACGACCAGGGCGTCGTGCAGGTGGTCGACTGGCTGTGGCAGTACGCGTTCGAGCAGCGCGCCAGCGACATCCACCTCGAGCCGCGGCGCGACATGGCGGCGATCCGACTGCGCATCGACGGCGTGCTGCACACGGCGCACCAGGTGCCGGCCGCGGTGATGAACGCGATGACCGCGCGCATCAAGCTGCTGGGCCGCATGGACGTCATCGAGCGCCGGCGCCCGCAGGACGGCCGCATCAAGACCAAGCGCCCCGACGGCGCCGGCGGCATGCCCGGCGCCGAGGTCGAGATGCGCCTGTCGACGATCCCGACCGCGTTCGGCGAGAAGGTCGTGATGCGCATCTTCGACCCGGGCACCGTCGACAAGCCCTTCGACGCGCTGGGCTTCACCGCCTCCGAAGCCGAGCGCTGGCAGGCGCTGATGGCGCAGCCGCACGGCATCATCCTGGTCACCGGCCCCACCGGCTCGGGCAAGACGACCACGCTGTACTCGACGCTCAAGAAGCTGGCCACCGAGCAGGTCAACGTCTGCACGGTGGAGGACCCGATCGAGATGATCGAGCCCGCGTTCAACCAGACGCAGGTGCAGCCGGCGATCGAGCTCGACTTCGCCGCCGGCCTGCGCTCGCTGATGCGGCAGGATCCGGACATCATCATGGTGGGCGAGATCCGCGACCTCGAGACCGCCGAGATGGCGATCCAGGCCGCGCTCACCGGCCACCTCGTGTTCTCGACGCTGCACACCAACGACGCGCCGTCCGCCATCACGCGCCTGGTCGACCTCGGCGTGCCGCCGTACCTGATCTCGGCCACGGTGATCGGCGTGCTGGCGCAGCGGCTGGCGCGCACGCTGTGCACGTCGTGCAAGGCGCCCGACGACTCGGGCGACACCGCCCGGATGATCGAGGAGCTGGCCCAGCCCTGGAAGCTCGGCGGCCGCCTGCGCCCGATGAAGGCGGTCGGCTGCCCGGCCTGCCGCAACACCGGCTACCGCGGCCGCGCCGCGCTGTACGAGCTGATGCCGATCACCGAGCCGCTGAAGGCGTCCATCCATCCGACGCTGGACGTGGCCGGGCTGGCGCGCCAGGGCATCCTGGAGGGCATGCGCCCGCTGCGCCTGGCCGGCCTGATGAAGGTGGCCGAGGGGCTGACCACGCTGGACGAGGTGTTGCGCTGCACGCCGCAGTGGGGGCGGTAGGGCGGGGCGCTTGACTTGCCCATGAAACAATCTGTCTACGGCTGCTACGGGCGCACGAACCGACATCGGGCAACGGCCGCAATGAGGTAGGCTCGTGCGGACGCCACGCTACTCGAATGCCCCGCGAAATCGAGTCGCGGGTGCATCGACCGCCTGTGCGCTCCGACTGAGCCGATGCGACCTCCTGAAGCCAGAAAGGCCAGATGCCATGGACACCGATAGTTCGAATGCGAATGCGGGTCATGTCCCGACGCCTGCGACTCGTTTCGTCGAATTTCAGTACATGGAGATCAAGGATCTGGCCAAGCAGTTCCTGACGCTCATTTCCGGAACGCTGGTCGTGACCGTCAGCTTTGCCGACAAGATCGTTCCGTTGGACAAGGCCGGTCAATTCTCGAAGACCATGCTGGCAGTCAGCTGGGTGCTTCTCGTCCTTTCCTTCGTGCTCGCGGGCATCGGCCTGGTAGGCATGTTCTCCGCGGCGATCGCGGCTCGGGAGGGCCATTGCTATGGTCATGCATTGGACTATCGACGTCTTTCGCGGCCTTCCTATCATTTCATCAACATCGCCGGACTGCTGTTTGTCGCGGCCTTGATCTGCCTTGCGATCACCGGTGGAGCCCGGTTGTTCGGGCAGGGCTGACCGGATGGGGCGCAGCGTGTGCGCTTCCGGCGCAGGAGCGGGCGCAGGCAAAGGACGGCTCTTGGGTAGGATGAGCCTCCTCAAGACGTCATTGCGGGCGTTCGACGATGACTCATGCCCGGCGAAAAAGTCTCGACGCGAGCAGTGCGGGGGCGTCGGCTGCCGCCACCACCTGCACTGCGCGTTCGCCTGAAAACTCGTATCCGCGCGCAGTGATCGCCCCCTGCAGGCGCAGCGGCGCACTGGCGACGTAGCGCAGCGCGATCGTCGCTACGCCGCTGGTCGTCTGCGCCGGTGTCGCAGCGGCAGTCTGCAACACATGGCTCGGGCCGGTGGCGGGTATCGCGACATCCGTCGTCCGGGCTTCACGAATGATCGGTCTGCGCGCCGGGACGCTTGTCATGCGGCTCGTCAGTTCGGCTCGTTTCTGTCCGCAGCAACCCATCGTCGTTTCCTTTCGCTTGTTCATCAGGGGCGCGTTCGCCAATGCGGTGCAACAGCCCGGCCGCGCCAGAAAGTGCCAGCCAGACGCACCACCAGTTCTGCGCCGTCGGACCAACGAACAGCGCCATCGGTGCCGCCACCCACAGGCTCACGCAATGGAAGCAGTCGAGCACGCGGCCGGCGTCGCCCAGGCGCACACGCAGCCGCACGATCAGATCGAACGGCCCGTCTTCGAGGGCCAGCAGATGCGAGATCCGCCAGACCGAGAGAGACGCGAGCACGAAGCTCGGCCAGAAGTCCGTCATGGAATGTCGTTGATGATGTTGAGCGCGTAGAGGATCGGTCCGGTGCTGTGGTTGCTCCCGCTGTCGCCGACGTGCGTGGTGTCCGACACCGACAGCACGACCACGTACGCACACCGCTCACCGCGCAGGATCTTCGGCGAGTGCAGCGGCAGCGGACCGGCCCCGCCGTCGAGTGCCGCGACGATGTCCCAGTTGGCGAGCGTTCCGAAGGTGCCCGGCGGCAGCACGGGCCAGACGTTGGGTACGCGCGTCGTCGGTGTCGCGCCGGGGATCGAGCCGGTGGCCAGCGGATCGCCGTTGCGCTCGAAGCTCAGGCCGTAGCTGCCGAAGTTGTCGTTCGGCCGCTGCTGCGGCGCGGCAGGATCGATCGGCGGGTCCCAGGCCACGCCGAGGATTTCGGCGCTCGTGCCCAGATAGTCCTTCAGATGCAGGTCGCCGCAGCCGGTCACGCCGCCGATCGACTTGATCTGTCCGATCGGCTGCTGGTTGTCGATCCACACGACC
>DASQCX010000746.1:0-7914 GCA_035634455.1 Burkholderiaceae bacterium | reverse complement strand
ACGACAAGCTCTACGGCCGCGGTGGCGCGGACGACGGCTACGCGGTCTACGCCTCCGTCAGCGCCGTCGAGGCGCTCAAGGCGCAGGGGCTCACGCACCCGCGCATCGTCGGCCTGATCGAGAGCTGCGAGGAATCGGGCTCGGGCGACCTGCCGGTCTACCTCGACCTGCTCAAGGATCGGCTGGGCGACGTCTCGCTGGTCGTCTGCCTCGACTCGGGCGCCGGCAACTACGACCAGCTGTGGCTGACCACCAGCCTGCGCGGCAACATCACCGGCACGCTGAAGGTCGAAATCCTCACCGAAGGCATCCACTCCGGCGACGCCAGCGGCCTCGTGCCCTCGAGCTTCCGCATCCTGCGCCACGTGCTCGACCGCCTGGAAGACTCCGGCACCGGCCGCCTGCTGCCCGACTCGTTCCACTGCCAGATCCCGAGCGACCGCATCGAGCAGGTGAAGGCCGCCGCCGCCATCCTGGGCGACGAGGTCTGGAAGCGCATGCCCTGGGCCTGCGGCGCCGACGGCGGCCCCACGCTGCCCACCACCACCGACCCGACCGAGGCGCTGCTGAACCGCACCTGGCGCCCGACGCTGTCGGTCACGGGCGTCGACGGCTTCCCCGAGATCTCCAACGCCGGCAACGTGCTGCGTCCGTTCAGCGCATTCAAGCTGAGCCTGCGCCTGCCGCCGCTGGTCGAGGCCAACGAGGCCGCCGCCCGGCTCAAGACGCTGCTGGAGGACAACGCGCCCTACAACGCGAAGGTCACCTTCCAGCCGGACGGCCGCATGGGCGCGTACGGCGCCACCGGCTGGAACGCGCCGGTGCTCGACTCGTGGATGGAAACCGCGCTCAACGCCGCCAGCATGGCGCACTGGGGCGAGCCGCTGGGCTACATCGGCCAGGGCGGCACCATCCCGCTGATGAATCTGCTGCAGCAGGGCTTCCCCAAGGCCCAGATGATGGTCTGCGGCGTGCTGGGCCCCAAGAGCAACGCCCACGGCCCCAACGAGTTCCTGCACATGCCGTACGCGAAGCGCCTGACGGCGGCCGTCGCCCAGGTCATCGCGGCGCATCCCTGAGCGCGCCTCGGCGCCCGCCCCGCCCCCGCTCGCATGCGCCCGCGCGGGGGCGCATGACGCGCGATCCCCGCCGGAAGCCGGCGGCGCGTTCGTGAACTTTTCGCCCGGAAGCGGCGGACGGAAGCAGGGCGCCCGAACGGCGTACCCGCCGCGTCCGATCAGCGCTTGTTGCCCATCACCAGCAGCACGCCGCCCAGGACAATGCCGGCGATGCCCACCCACGCCGGGATCTGCACGTTCTTCGTTTCCCTGACGTTCAGCTCGAACGTGCCGATCTTGGCCTCGGTCTTGTCCTGGGTGTAGCTGAAGCCGCCGTAGACCAGGGCCAGGACGCCGCAGACGATCAGGAGGATGGCGATGATGCGCATGGGTCGCTCGTGGGCGGGAAGCGGCCGGGCCGCGATGACGCGAGGGTAGCGCGCCCGGCGCCGGCCCCGTGTAAGCGCATGTCGCGCGCGGCCCGCGGGCGCCGGCCCCCGCACGGGGCCCCGGTCCGTCCGCCTTCCCTGCAGCCTGTCCGTCCAAATGCGACGCCAATCGCTTGCGCCTGACAGCGGGCTGGCGGCCACGTAGAGTGCCACCATCGACAAAATGGTTTCGTTGGGCTCCCAGACATGGCTTCCTCCCTCCCATCGCCGACGCCGCAGGAACGCTGGCACCGGTTCACCGCCGCCAGCGTCCAGGCGTTCCATCGCTATGCGACCTGGCTGGTCTCGCTGAGCTGGTGGCGGTTCGGGTGGTACGCGCTGGTGCTGATCATCGTCACCGGGCTGATCCAGAAGCTGCCGCCGTTCAGCCTGACCCGCTACGAGACCATCGTCGAATCGGCCGGCCATCGCAAGGCCAAGGCGAAGATGACGCCGCCGGCCCCGCCCGCGCCGCCGTCGATGCCGACGCCCGAAAAAGCCGAGCGTCCCGAGAAGCCGGAGCAGCCGGAGCGCCCCGAGAAGACGGAAAAGCCCGAGCAACCCGAGAAGCCCGAGACCCCGGCGCCCAAGTCCGGCGCGAGCGCCGACACCTCCAAGACGGTGGACATCAAGCTGCCCGGCATCATCGTCAACACCAAGGACCACACGGTCAAGAACAAGGGCGTGAACATCACGTTCACCAGCGACGGCATCCACATCACCAGCGACGACGACCGCGCCGACGAGGCGGCGGCCGCCGCCAGCGCCGCGTCCGCGGCCACGCGCGCGGCCAAGGCCCTGGAGACGGCCACCGCCGCGAAGGCCGCCGCGGCCACCGTCAAGGAGCGCGCCGAGGCCGAGCGCCTGGTGGCCGCCGCCAATCGCGACGCCGCGGCCGCCAAGGCCATGGCCGAGAAGGCCGCCGCCGAACAGGCGCGCGCCGCGGCGCTGGGCGGCACGGCCGCGAACGCGGCGGCCCAGGCGGCGTCGGCCGCGTCGGCGGCCGCAGCCGCGGCGTCGCAGGCCGCCGTCGACATCATGGTCGGCGGCCAGCACGTGCGCATCGACGTGCCGTCGCATGCCACGGCCGATGAAGTGCGCGACGCGATCGAACAGGCGAAGTCGTCCATCGTCGACCAGATCCATGACGCCGAGGAGCAGCGCCGCGCCACCGAGCAGGAGGCCGCCGACCGCGCCGCCGAACAGGCCGAGCAGGCGAAGCACGACGACGAGGGGGGCGACTCCGGCGATTCGTCCGACCAGCACCGCACGATGCACGAGCGCACGATCAACACGGTGCCGCTGTCGATGCTGGCCGTGTGGTGGATCCTGGGCTCGATCCTGATCAAGATCACCTACAAGGGCCGCATGCAGGCCGAGGTCAAGGCCGCCGAGGCCACCGAGACGGCCGAGGCCGAGTCGCTGCGCCGCCAGGTGCTGGAGGCGCGCATGGCGATGATGCAGGCGCAGGTCGAGCCGCACTTCCTGTTCAACACGCTCGCGTCGATCGACCACCTGATCGAGTTCGATCCCAAGCGCGCCAGCCAGATGCAGCGCAACCTGATCTCGCTGCTGCGCGCCAGCATGCCGTCGATGCGCTCCACCGACTCCGGGCTACGCCCGCTGGACCTCGAACTGGCCGTCGTGCGGCCCTACCTCGAGATCCTGAAGGTGCGCATGGAAGAGCGCCTGACCACCGAGATCGACGTGCCCGACGGCCTGCTGTCGGCCGAGTTCCCGCCGATGATGATCCAGACCCTGGTCGAGAACTCGATCAAGCACGGCCTGGAGCCCAAGGCCGAGGGCGGCCACCTGTCGGTCAAGGCCGAGATCCGCCACGGCAAGCTGGCCGTCACCGTCGCCGACACGGGCCTGGGCTTCGAGGCCGCCGCCCAGGGCTCGACGCACGGCACGGGCGTCGGCCTGGCCAACATCCGCGAGCGCCTGGCGCTGCTGTACGGCAGCAAGGCCTCGCTGACGATCGCCAACAACCCGGTGGGCGGCACCATCGTGACGATCACCGTGCCCTACACCACGCACACCGACACCGACAGCGACGAAGGAGCCAAGGCATGACCGATTCCATCGACCCTCTCGAACGCGCCCCCGAACGGGACGATCGCCCCACCCCGCTGGCCGCGGTGCCCGCCGTCCCGGCCGCCGCGCCCGTGCCTTACCGCCCGCGTCCCAGCGGCTGGGCGCGCGCCTTCCGCTGGTGGCTGGGACTGAGCATCGGGACCTTCCTGGGCATCGCGCTGTGCGTGTTCATCGGCCTGGGCCACGGCGACTTCTCGCCGCTGCACATCGCCATCACCGACGACGGCGCCGACGGCATCACGATCAACGGCCTGGGCGCCGCCGGCCAGGCGCTGGCGGCGGTCGGCGCCGCGCTGCTCGCGCTGCTGTTGCTGCTGCTGGTGCCGCTGCTCGTGCTGATCATCGTGGGCTCGGTCGCGATCGCGGTGATCTGCGGCGTCGGCGTGCCGCTGATCGCGCTCGCGCTGGCGCTGGCGGTGGTGACATCGCCGATCTGGGTGGTGGGGCTGCTCATCTGGCTGGCCGCGCGCCGACGCGACACGAACCGCCTCGCCGCTTCGGCTACGATGCCCGCCTGATCCGGCCCGCCGCTTCGCGGGCCCGTGCAGCACCAAGGCTGACTCATGAACACGACCCCTTCTTCCGAAGCCGCGGCCCCGGTGCGCGGCGTGATCGCCGACGACGAGCGGCTGATGCGCGAGCAGCTCAAGGCGCGGCTGGCCGAGGTGTGGCCCGAGCTGCAGATCGTCGGCGAGGCCAAGAACGGCCTCGAGGCCGTCGACCTGGTGGCCGAGCATCATCCCGACGTCGTGTTCCTGGACATCCGCATGCCGGGGCTGTCCGGCGTCGACGCCGCGCGCCGCATCGCGCAGCTGCCGTCCGGCGACGATGACGACGATGCGTCGCTGCCCGAGATCGTGTTCATCACCGCCTACGACCAGTACGCGATCGAGGCGTTCGAGCAGGGCGTGGCCGACTACGTGCTCAAGCCCGCCGAACGCGAGCGCCTGGGCGTCACCGTCTCGCGCATCAAGCAGCGCCTGGCGCTACGCGGCACCGACGACGAACCGCCCGCGCCGCACCTGCAGCAGCTGCTGCACAAGCTGTCGGCCAAGCTCAACCCGAGCGGCACGCCGCCGGCGCTGAAGTGGATCCAGGCCACCGTCGGCCAGGCGATCCAGATGATCCCGATCGAGGACGTGCTGTTCTTCATCTCCGACGAGAAGTACACGCGCGTGCAGACCGCGACGATCGAGGCGCTGATCCGCAAGCCGATCAAGGAGCTCGTCGACGAAGTCGACCCCGACCTGTTCTGGCAGATCCACCGCTCGACGCTGGTCAACACGCGCTGCATCGCCGGCGTGACGCGCGACCTGCGCGGGCGCCAGATCGTCGGCATCAAGGGCAGCAACGAGAAGCTGGAAGTCAGCCGCTCCTACACGCACCTGTTCAAGGGCATGTGAGCGCGCCGGGCGCCCGGCCTACAGGTGGACCAGCCTGGCATGCCATGCCCAGGCGAGGCCGCCGGCGATGCCCAGCGCCAGCACGACCAGCACGGGCCAGGCGCGGCGCCGCGCTGCCGGCTCCGGGTCGGCATCGAGTTCGTCCGATGGCGGCTCGCTCTCGCTCTCGATGGCGCCGATGTCCATCGCGCTGGTCGGCTGGAAGCCGCTGACGAAGGCGGTGTCGGGCGCGTCGTCGTCGTCGGCGCCGCGGCGCAGCAGTTCGGCCTTGGCGGTGACGCGCTCGATCTCGCTGAGCTTGTCGCCATCGAGGCGCGCGCGGATCTCGCGCTCGGTCATGTTGCGGTAGCTGCGGGCCAGCGAGGCGCCGCCCTGGGACGGGGACAGGAGACTCATGCCGCCTCCCGTTCGCCGACGGCCGCGCGGGCGATGAACCACTGGCCCAGCCAGTAGATGGCCAGGTTCCACAGCGTCGGCCGCGGGATGCCGCCGACGAACTTGTCGGTCGCGAGGATCGCGTCCGACAGCACGAACAGCGCGGCGCCGATCGCGACGGTGCGCCATTTCGCGGCATCGGTCTGGCCGCGGCGCGCGAGCCACACCGACGTCGCCTGCGCCGCCATCGCCGACAGCGCCGTGACGTAGACCAGCACCGGCGCGCGCATGTCCGCCGGCACGCCGGCCCACAGCGAGGCCAGCACGCTGGCCGCGACGATCGCCCACGCGCCGAAGGCCGGCGGGCTGGCGAGGAACTTCACGCGCCGCGTCAGCGCGACGAGGTAGGACAGGTGGCCCAGCAGGAAGGCGACGAGCCCCGCCAGGAAGCCCTGCACCGGCCACAGCAGCGCGACGTCGCCCGCGAGCGAGAACACGAGGCCGATCACGATCCAGCGCTTGACGAGCGCATCGTCGCCGCGGCCCAGCGCGGCCCACGCGATCACGCACAGCGTCGCGAGCGGCTTGAAGACGAAGTTCAGCCACGGGCGATCGAGCGCCCACGGCGCGGACGCGATGGCCAGCAGCGCGGCCACGGCGCCGACGAAGGGAAGGAGGCGACGCGTGAAGGCGGTCGATGAATCGGCGGACATGGACCGCGAGTGTCCCTGTCGCGTCGCGGCGCGCCGCTCAGGGTATGCCCGTCGCATCCCCGCTTTTGGGGACATCCGGGCAGCGCCGCGTGAACTGGCGCACGCATGTGCAAGCCTGTCTAGGCAGGTGACTCCAGGCGCGCGTGGGCCGCGCGCGACACCTTCAGTCCGCGGCGGCGGACGGCGTGTTCGCCGCCTTGACCGCGAGCGCCTCGCGCAGCTTGCGCAGCCGTTCGCGCGGGTCTTCCTGCGACTTGGCCTCGTGCAGCTTCATCTCGGCGATGAAGCGGCTGGGGATGCCGGCCACCGTCTCGCGGCCCTTCTTGCGCCGACGCAGCGTGCTCACCGCGAGCGTCTGGCGGGCGCGCGTGATGCCCACGTACATGAGGCGGCGCTCCTCCTCGATGTGGTCGGCGGTCATCTCCTCGGCCTCCGACTTGAAGGGCAGCAGGCCCTCGTTGACGCCCGCCAGCACCACGTGTGGCCACTCCAGGCCCTTGGACGCGTGCAGCGTCGACAGCGTGACCACCTCCTGCTCGTCGCCGCGCTCGGCCAGGCTCAGGATGATGCTGATGGTCTGCGCGATGTCGAGCACGCTCTTTTTCTCGCTCTCGAACGTGCCGCCGTCCTGCGTGATCTCGCCGCCGCAGCGCTTGGCCACCCAGTCGACGAAGTCGAGCACGTTGCTCCAGCGCGCCTGCGCGACCTTCTCGGATTCCTCGTTGTCGTGCAGGTGCTGCTCGTAGCCGATGTCCTTGAGCCAGTCCATCAGCATCGGACGCGCGGCCTCGGCGCCGACGGTGTGGCGCGCCTTGTCCTGGAACTCGTTGACGTAGCGGCCGAACTCGTGGAGGCCGTCGATCGCCTTGGACTTCAGCGCGGTGCCGAGCGACTCGGCGAACAGCGCCTCGAACATGCTGACCTTCCACTTCTTCGAGAACTCGCTGAGCGCGCCCAGCGTCGTGTGGCCGATGCCGCGCTTGGGCGTGGTGACGGCGCGCAGGAAGGCGGGGTCGTCGTCCTCGTTGACGATCAGGCGCAGCCAGGCGCACAGGTCCTTGATCTCGGCGCGGTCGAAGAAGCTCTGGCCGCCCGAGACCTTGTACGGGATCTGCGCGGCGCGCAGCTTCTGCTCGAACACGCGCGACTGGTGGTTGGCGCGGTACAGGATGGCGAAGTCGGCGAACTTCACGCGCGCGTCGTTGCCGCGCAGCGCCTGGATGCGCGCGACGGCGCGCTCGGCCTCGTGCTCCTCGCCGTCGCACTGCACCACCTGCACCGGCTCGCCATCGCCGAGATCGCTCCAGAGCTTCTTCTGGAAGATCTTCGGGTTCAGCGCGATGACTTCGTTGGCCGCGCGCAGGATCGCGCTCGTCGAGCGGTAGTTCTGCTCGAGCGGGATCACCTTCAGCGTGGGGAACTCCGTCGGCAGCTTCTTGAGGTTCTCGATCGTCGCGCCGCGCCAGCCGTAGATGCTCTGGTCGTCGTCGCCGACGGCCGTGAAGCGCGCGCGATCCGGCCCGCCCACGAGCGCCTTCAGGAGCTCGTACTGCACTGCGTTGGTGTCCTGGTATTCGTCAACGAGCACGTGGCGGAACAGGCCCTGCCACTTCGCGCGCGCCTCGGCGTCCTTCTGCAGGAGCTTGAGCGGCAGCCCGATCAGGTCGTCGAAGTCCACGGCCTGGTAGGCGGCCAGGCGCTCCTCGTAGAGCTTCATCACGCGGGCGGCCACGCGCTCGTCGTCGTCCTGCGCGGCGCCGCCGGCGGTGTCGCTCGTGAGGCCCATGTTCTTCCACAGGCTGATCGTCCACTGCCACTTGCGCGCGAGCGCGTTGTCGCT
>DASQCX010000745.1:0-1623 GCA_035634455.1 Burkholderiaceae bacterium | reverse complement strand
TGTCGGCTCCTTGGGTGGTCGGGTGGATGACGGGCAAAGCCGGGTGGAACGTCCGCGGCTTCATGACTACGACGTTCGATGTGGCCCGGGTTCGACAGGCCGCGGGAAAAAATGGTCTCGTCGCGTGTCCGTGTCGTGACGGCGCGGCCGGCCGTCGAGTTCCCGCACAATCGCCGCATGGAAAACTGGTTCTCGCCCGAACTGCTCGCCCTCGTCCAGGAAGCCGAGCAGCCCCACGCCTACGTCGCGCTGCTGCTGATCGCCGCGGCCTTCCCCGTCGCCTGGGGCATCCCGCGCCTGCTGCGCGGGCCCGAGCCGCGCCACGGCTCGATCGTCTTCGGCCGCCGCATCTTCGACGGCGTGGCGTTCCCGGCGCTGTGGCTGGGCCTGGTGTGGGTCGCGCGCCAGTTCTGCACGCACCAGCACCTGCCGCTGGCCGTCTTCAAGGTCGCCATCCCGATCCTGCTGTCGCTGCTGGTGATCCGGCTGAGCGTGCGCGTGATGCGGGTCGCGTTCCCGGAGTCGCAGCTGGTGCGCGCCGTCGAGAAGACGGTGTCGTGGGCGGCGCGGCTGGGCGTGGTGCTGTGGATCACCGGCGTGCTGCCGTCGTTCGTCGACGCGCTGGACGAGATCCACTGGAAGATGGGCGCCAGCAACGTCAGCCTCGCGACCATCCTCGAAGGCGCGATCGTCGCCGGCGCCGTGCTGATGGTGACGCTGTGGATGTCGGCGGCGATCGAGGCGCGCATGCTCAAGGGCGCGACCGGCCAGCGCCTGTCGTGGCGCAAGGCGGCGGCCAACGTCGTGCGAGCGGCGCTCGTGTTCGTCGGTCTGCTGGTGGCGCTGTCGGCGGTGGGCATCGACCTGACGGCGCTGTCCGTGCTGGGCGGCGCGATCGGCGTCGGCCTCGGCCTGGGCCTGCAGAAGCTGGCCGCCAACTACGTCAGCGGCTTCGTGATGCTGGCCGAGGGCGCGCTGCGCATCGGCGACACGGTCAAGGTCGACGGCTTCGAGGGCCGCATCTCCGACATCACCACCCGCTACACGGTGCTGCGCGCGCTCAACGGCCGCGAGGCGATCGTGCCCAACGAGATGATGGTGACGCAGCGCGTGGAAAGCGCGACCCTGGCCGACCCGAAGATGGCGCTGAACACGGTGGTGCAGGTCGGCTACGACACGGACCTCGACGCGCTGACGCCGCAGATCATGGCGATCCTGCCCGACGTCCCGCGCGTGATCGCCGACCCCAAGCCCTCGGTGCAGCTGAGCGCCTTCGCCGCCGACGGGCTCGAGCTGACGATCTCGTTCTGGATCGCGGATCCGGAGAACGGCACGGGCAGCGTGAAGTCCGACGTCAACCTGGCGTTGCTGCGGCTGTTCAACGCCGAGGGCATCGAGATTCCGTTCCCGCAGCGGGTGGTGCGGACGCTGGCGGCGCCGGCGGCGAGTGCGCAGGGACTGCAGGACGCGCCTCTGTCAAAGGGACAGGGGCCCGGGGTTCTGGAGCCGGGCGGGGCAGGGGGAGTCTGACCCGGATCGAAGCGCCGCGGAAAAAAACGCCCTCCCGAAAGCAAGGGGCCCGCAAAAAAGCGGGCCCCTGAAAGACGCAGGAAACGAATCAGG
>DASQCX010000744.1:0-1650 GCA_035634455.1 Burkholderiaceae bacterium | reverse complement strand
GCCCGCGGCGATGGCCTTGGCGATGTCGCCCGAGTAGCGGATGCCGCCGTCGCCGATCAGCGGCACGCCGGTGCCCTGCAGCGCGGTGGCGACGTTGTCGATGGCCATGACCTGCGGCACGCCCACGCCCGCGACGATGCGGGTGGTGCAGATCGAGCCCGGGCCGATGCCCACCTTGACCGCGTCGGCGCCGGCCTCGGCCAGCGCCAGCGCGGCGGCGCCGGTGGCGATGTTGCCGCCGATGACGTCGACCTGCGGGAAGTTCTTCTTGACCCAGCGGACGCGGTCGATCACGCCCTGGCTGTGGCCGTGGGCGGTGTCGACGACGACGGCGTCGACGCCGGCCTTGGCCAGCAGCTCGACGCGCTCCTCGGTGCCCTCGCCCACGCCCACCGCGGCGGCGACGCGCAGCTTGCCGTGCGAATCGCGCGCGGCGTTGGGGAAGGTGTTCTGCTTGGTGATGTCCTTGACCGTGAACAGGCCGCGCAGTTCGAACGCGTCGTTGACGACCAGCACGCGCTCGAGCTTGTGGCGGTGCATCAGCTCCTTGGCCACCGCCAGCGAGGTGCCTTCGGGCACGGTGATCAGGCGTTCCTGCGGCGTCATGATCTCGCGCACCGGGGCGTCCATGCGGGTCTCGAAGCGCAGGTCGCGGTTGGTGACGATGCCGACGACGCGGCCGTTGTCCACCACCGGGAAGCCCGAGACGCCGTGTAGGCGGGACAGTTCGACGACGTCGCGCACGCGCGCGCCGGGCGCGATCGTGACCGGGTCGCGCAGCAGGCCCGACTCGTAGCGCTTGACGCGCGCCACTTCGGCGGCCTGCTGCATGGCCGTGAGGTTCTTGTGGATGACGCCGATGCCGCCTTCCTGTGCGATCGCGATCGCCAGGCGGGCCTCGGTGACGGTGTCCATCGCGGCCGAGACGACCGGCAGGTTCAGGACGATGTTGCGGGTGAAATGGGTCCGCAGGCTGGTGTCGCGCGGCAACACCTGGGAATATGCCGGCACCAACAACACGTCGTCGAAGGTGAGCGCTTTGCCTAGAAGGCGCATGGGGGAAGCTCCAGACGCAAAAGCGGATTATACGCACCCCGGGCACTCCTGCTCGTCGGTGGTCTCGTGAACCCCCTGGGGTCCGCGTCGATCGCCGTCGCCGCTTGCGATTTGTCACCACTGCAGAGCACTACACTGGACGGCGGCGCGGCCGATGACACGAGAATGTCAACGCGCCGCCTCGGCATCACGTTGGGTCCACAACATTCCTGCGCCCGTCCACCGGACCGGCCCCACATCCATGCAAAAGACCGCCCTGTCCCTCGCCGCCTGCCTGCTGGCGCTCGCCGCCGCCGGTGCCCATGCCCAGGCCGTCTGGAAGTGGCGCGACGGCGGCACGTTGACATTCTCGTGTCATCGGCCGCGGCGGCCGCCAGTGTAGTGCTCTGCAGTGGTGACAAATCGCGAACAAATCGGTGAGTTGGCGCACGCCGCGAAGGTGTTCTCCACGGTGCAGCCGAGCATGCGCGTGCGGAGTCCGTATAATCCGCTTTTGCGTCTGGAGCTTCCCCCATGCGCCTTCTAGGCAAAGCGCTCACCTTCGACGACGTGTTGTTGGTGCCGGCATATTCCCAGGTGTTGCCGCGCGACACC
>DASQCX010000743.1:0-3199 GCA_035634455.1 Burkholderiaceae bacterium | reverse complement strand
TGCCGCGATGCGGGCGATGATCAAGGCGGGCCGCGGCGGCTCGATCATCTACATGGGTTCCGTGCACTCGCACGAGGCCTCGCCGCTGAAGTCGGCCTACGTCACCGCCAAGCACGGCCTGCTGGGCCTGTGCCGCACGGTGGCCAAGGAGGGCGCCAAGGACGGCATCCGCGCCAACGTCATCTGCCCGGGCTTCGTGCGCACGCCGCTGGTGGACAAGCAGATCCCCGAGCAGGCGCAGGCGCTCGGCATCAGCGAGGCCGACGTCATCAAGAACGTGATGCTCAAGGACACGGTCGACGGCGAGTTCACGACGGTGCAGGACGTGGCGCAGACGGCGGTGTTCCTGGCGGCGTTCCCGACGAACGCGCTGACCGGCCAGTCCATCACCGTGTCGCACGGCTGGTTCATGCAATGAGCGCGGCGGGCGACAATCCGCCCGTCATGCAACGCTCCGACCTGCCCTTCCTCGGCGGCTATCCCGCCGCGACGCTGGACCAGGTGCGCGCCCTGATCGCCCGCGGCGAGCTCGGCGCGTACCTCGCGCGGCGCTACCCCGAGCGCCACGACGTGCGCAACGACGGCGCGCTGTACGAGCACGCGATGGCGCTCAAGCAGCGCCACCTGCGCAACGCGCCGCTGCTGTCCAAGGTGCACTACGACAACCGGCTGCAGGTCGACCAGCGCGCGCTCGGCACGCTGACCGCGGTGTCGCGCGTGCAGGGCGGGCAGCTGAAGGCGAAGAAGGAGATCCGTGTCGCCGCGATCTTCAAGGACGCGCCGGCCGACATGCTGCAGATGATCGTCGTGCACGAGCTCGCGCACCTGAAGGAACGCGAGCACGACAAGGCGTTCTACGCGCTGTGCGAGCACATGCTGCCGGACTACCACCAGATCGAGTTCGACACGCGCCTGTACCTCACGTGGCGCGCGCTCGAAGCCGCGTCCGTGACGCAAGTCACACCGCCGAACGCGTGATTCCAGCGGCCCGACCGGCCGCTCCCGTGCGCAGGTCCGCTTCGCGTGGTCGACTTCACGAAGTGTGTCGACTTGCATCGGTGTTTCCACGGATCGGCGGGGCCGGTTGCCCCTATCCTTTCGGACATCCGCTCAGCACCACGGCGACGTCGCACATGACCACCCTCCTCATCGCGCTCTTCACTGCCTTGGCCGTCGGTTTCGCGGCCTGGCGCGTCGTGGTGGCCCGCCGTTCCGCCAGCAAGCCCGCCGACGCCGCGTCCACGATGCCCGCGGCCGCACCGGCCGCCGTCGACGCCTCGACGCCGGCGCCGAGGCAGCGCGCGCCCGAGGAGGACGCCGCCCGCGCCACCGCGCGCGCCAAGGCCGAGCGCGTGATCGCCGCCGAGGCCGCGCGCCGCAAGGCCGCGATCCAGAAGGCGCAGAACGTCGCCCGCGTCGAAGCCGAGCGCCGCGCCGCCGAGGCGGCCAAGGCGGCAGCCTCGCTCGTGTCGACGCTGCCGGCCACCCAGCTGCCCACGCCCGAGCGAGCGGCGCCCGTCGTCGCCAGGGCCGAGCCCGCGCCGTCGGCCGTCGAGCGCACCGCGCCGCTGCTCCGCCCGGCGCCCGCCGCCGCAGCCGCGCCCGCGGCGCCGACCGTGCCCAAGACAGCCGCCCAGACGCTGATCATGCTGGTCGACGACTCCAAGATGGTGCGCGTGAAGTCCAGCCGGCTGCTGGCCGCGCACGAGTTCCAGGTCGTCACCGCCGTCGACGGCATCGACGCGCTCAAGCAGCTCGAGAACTGCTGCCCCGACCTCATCATCACCGACGTCGACATGCCCGGCATGGACGGCTTCGCGCTGGTCGCGGCGCTGCACGGCGACCCGCGCACGCGCCGCATCCCGCTCGTGATGATCACCTCCGCGGAGGAGCGCCACCGCGACGAGGCGACGCGCCTGGGCGTCGGCCTGGTCATGGGCAAGCCCTACGACGAGGCCGCGCTGATCGCCCACATCCGCAGCTTCCGGTTCGCCGCGAAGGCCGAGGACGCCGAGTCGCTCGCCTGCGCCTGAGCGGCGCCGGGAGGTCATCCACGGACAGGCGCGCCGCCCCGCAGGCCTTCGAGGCAGCGCGAGCCTCAACCTCCCAGGCGGTGGCGCCGATGCCACTCCGCCAGCGTCTCCTTCGGGTGCTCGTCGAAGGTGTCGTCGGCCGGGCGGACGTGGGCGTCGACCCAGCCCGGCTTGAAGGCCAGCATCATGTGGGTGGCGTCCGGCGGCCGGCCCAGCGGCGTGTCGACCGCGCCGGCGTGCGGGTGCACGAGCTCGGGCCACCTCGGATCGTAGAGCCACAGCGCGGTGCCGCAGCGGCTGCAGAAGTGGCGCTGGCCGCTGCTGGTCTCGCCGTTGTCCAGCGTCGCCCGGTAGATGCTCAGGTGCTCGGCGCCCCGGACCTTCAGCGTGCGCTTGTCCGCCCCGAGGTTGATCGCGTAGCCGCCCGTGCCGGCCGTCTTGCGGCAGATCGAGCAGTAGCAACGCAGGTAGGGCACCGGCTCGTGGGCCTCGACGGCATACGAGACCGCGCCGCAGTGACAGGATCCTTCGAGCAGCATCGTCGCTCCCCGCGTGGCCGGCGCGCGCCCCTCGCGCGCGCCCACGGGCCAGGCTTCGGCAAGGCGCGTACCGCGGGCGATACCGCGTTCGGGGGATGGCGGACGCCCTCGGCGCCGCGGGGGCCCGGCCGCACGGGGGCATTTACCCTGAAAGCAAGCTTTCCGACGGGTACGGAAAAAGTTTGGAAACGCCGTGTCAACCGGACGCGGGGGCCTCCCGTTGTGGATGCAAGCCTGGCCGTTGCCGGGCCTGCTCGAGAGAGTCGGAGCCCAAACGAATCTCGTCTGAAAACGGAAATCTGCAAAATGACCAAGACCTTCATCGTTGCCGCCCTGCTCTCCTCCTTCGCGGCGGTCTCCTTCGCCCAGGGCGCTGCCTCGGCCCCGGCCGCTGGCGAAGCCGCTTCGGCCCCCGCCAAGCACCACAAGCACCACCACGCGCACAAGGCCGCCAAGGCTGCCTCCGGCGCCACGGCCGCCGCGTCGTCGGCGAAGTAAGCCGTCTCCCGGCCGCCAGGCCGGATGACGCGGCAACATCCCGGGAAGGCGACTTCCCGGTGCCCAGAAAGGGTCGACGCGAGTCGGCCCTTTTTGCTGGGCGCTCCCTGACCCGCCCGCCGGAAGTCC
>DASQCX010000742.1:0-1605 GCA_035634455.1 Burkholderiaceae bacterium | reverse complement strand
GCGCAGTGTTCCGCTGGCGCTCGTCCGAAGGGCGTGCGTCGCGCGCGGATTTGGTGCGTCGCAGGCGGCAGCATTGTCCTTGTGGGCGCTGTCGGCCTGCGCAGTCGGGCCCGATTTCGTCGTGCCGCCGGCGCCGACGGGAGCGGATTTCACGCCCGAGAAGGCGCCTGCGACCACGGCCTCGACCGATGTCGCCGGCGGCGCGGCGCAGCGATTTTTGGCCGGCCGCGACATTCCCGGCGCATGGTGGCGGGTGTTTCATTCCAGGGAGCTCGACAGCTTGATCGCCGAAGCCTTGCGCGCCAATCCGAGCCTGCAAGCCGCTCAAGCGGCGCTGTGGCAGGCGAAGGAGACGCTCTACGCCCAGGAAGGCAAGCTGATGCCGCAGCTCGACGCCAATGCCACGGCCGAGCGGCAGCAGTTCACGCCGGCGGAATTCGGCGGCTCCGGGCCACCGTTCATCTTCAATCTGTTCCAGGCGACGGTGAACGTCTCCTATGCGCCCGACGTGTTCGGCGGCCAGCGCCGCCAGATCGAAGCGCTGTCGGCGCAGGCCGACTATCAGCGCTTTCAGCTTGAGGCGTCGTATCTGACGCTGACTTCGAACGTCGTCACCGCCGCGGTGCAGGAGGCCTCGCTTCGCGGCCAGATCGAGGCGACACGGGATATCATCAAGATCGAGAGCGATCAGCTCACCGTGGTGCAGAACCAGTTCAACGTCGGCGCCGCGGCGAAGACCGACGTGCTCACCCAGCAGTCGGAAGTGGCGACCACGCAGGCGAGCCTGCCGCCGCTGCAGAAGCAACTGGAGCAGCAGCACCACGTGGTGCTGGCTTTGATCGGCCGCTTTCCCAATGAAGCGGCGAACGATCGGCTGACGCTGGCGGCGCTGAAGCTGCCGAGCGATCTGCCATTGAGCGTGCCATCACAGTTCGTCGAGCAGCGCCCCGATGTGCGCGCGGCGGAGTCGCAGTTGCATCAGGCGAGCGCCAATATCGGCGTCGCCATCGCCAACCGGCTGCCGCAATTCAATCTCACCGGCTATTACGGCAGCGCCGCCGGCACCACCGCGGCGCTGTTCACGCCGCACACCATCGTGTGGGACGCGGTGGCGAGCGGCACGCAGCCGATCTTCCACGGCTTCAATCTCTTGCATGCGCAGCGCGCCGCCGAAGCCGCCTACGACCACGCGCAGGCGCAATACCGCTCGACCGTGCTCGCGGCGTTCCAGAACGTCGCCGACGCCCTGCGCGCGCTGCAGCTCGATGCCGCGACCTTGAAGGCCCAGCGCAATGCGCTCCGCGCGGCCTCCGACACGCTCGATCTCGCCCGTGGCCAGTACCGGCTCGGAGCCATCAGCTACGTGACGCTGCTCAACGCGCAGCGCAGCTATCAGCAGGCCCGCCTCGCCGTGGTGCAGGCGCAGGCCGCGCGCTTTTCCGACACCGCGGCGCTATTCCAGGCGCTCGGTGGCGGCTGGTGGAACCGCGCCGACGTCGCGCCCAATCCGTTCACGCCGGATCCCGACCCGCAAGCGGTGGCGCTCCCGAATACGGTGCCGGGAACGCCGGCGGCCAAGCCCGCAACCATCCCTGCCAGCCTGGA
>DASQCX010000741.1:0-1780 GCA_035634455.1 Burkholderiaceae bacterium | reverse complement strand
TGTCGTGCGCGAACAGCCAGGCGGACAGCAGCAGCAGGCCGACGCCGAACAACGCGTCGCCGGAGGCCGCGACGCCACCCTGCGCCGACGCGCCCGTCGCGCCCGCGAACAGCGCAAGGACGACGACCGCCAGCTGCGGCTCCGTCGTGCGTGCGCGACGCATCAGGCGCGTCATCTCCAGCCGTTCGGCGGCCACGGTGAGCACGAGGAACGCGAACCACCACGGCAGCGGCGCGCCGGCATCGGCCACGAACATCGCGTCGCCGACAAGCCACGCGACCGCCGCGATCGCCAGCAGCGCCGTATGCCCGGCCGGCTGGCGTCGCACGATCTCGAGGTTGACCGCCAGGAACGCGATGGCCCCCAGCAGCAGCGCGACCCGGCCGCGGCCGGCGTCGCCCGCGATCAGCAGCGCCGCGCCAAGCGCCGAGGCGACCGGCGCGAGCCAGCCCCATGCGCGGCCGATGGCCACCGCGCGTTCGGCCGCGATGACCGTGCCGAGGAACCCGCAGATCATCAAAGCCGCGTGCGACGAGGCGCCGGCGACCAGCCAGCCCGGCAGCCCGGCCGGCGCCGTCGCGGGACAGGCGCGCAGCAGCCCGCCCGAAACCGCCGCGAACAGCGACGCCGCCGCCATCGCGAGCGCTGCGATCGCGACGCTCACCAGCCCATGATGCGCTTGGCGCGGTCGCTCATGCGAGCGGGCATCCACGGCGGCTCCCAGACGAGTTCGACATCGATCGCGAGCGACGCGGGCAGCACCCGCGAGAGCTCGTGCCAGATGTCGTCGACGATCACGTCGACGACCGGGCACGCGGCGGAGGTCATCGTGACGAGCACGTGCACCTGGCGCTCGTCGACCTGGACACCGTAGACGAGGCCGACGTCGACGATGCTCATCGAGACTTCGGGGTCGGTCACGCGCCGCAGCGCGCGCTCGATCGCGGGCTGCAGGTCGGGCCGCCCCGCGAAGGGATACGGGTCGCGGGATTCGACCCGATCGTGTGCGGCGAGGGCGTTCATGATGCGGCCCTCAACGCGTGGCCGGCCGTGCGGCGCCGAGCGCGACCGTCCCGGCCTCGCCGGGGCGGCGCAACAGGTTCAGCGCATACCAGGCCAGCAGCACGACGCCGCCCGCGAACAGGATGTCGCCCGGCACGCGCAGCCACACCAGCGTCTCCATGGCCGGCGAGTGCACGACCTCCGGCGAGCGCGCGTACCACATGCCCTTGGCGATCGAGGCCCAGGCCTGGTAGATGCCCGCCGGCAGGATCGACAGGAACACCATCATCGCCAGACCGCCGTTGAGCGACCAGAACGCGGGCTTCAGGAATCGGTCCAGGTGCAGGCCGCGCTCGTACAGGCCGCGCAGGCAGAACAGCATCAGGCCGATGCCCAGCATCCCGTAGACGCCGAACAGGGCGGCGTGGCCGTGGGCGGCGGTCATGTTCAGGCCCTGCACGTAGTACAGCGACGCGGGCGGGTTGATGGCGAAGCCCAGCAGGCCGGCGCCGACCGTGTTCCAGAAGCCGACGGCCACGAAGCACATCACGATCCACTTGTACGCGCCGAGCCAGCCCACCGACTTCGACTGCCGGTACGTCTGCAGCGCCTCGAGCCCGATCAGCGTCAGCGGCACCACCTCCAGCGCGGAGAAGACGGCGCCGACGGCGATGACCGAGGTCGGCGTTCCGCTCCAGTAGAGATGGTGGAGCGTCCCGAGGATGCCGCCGAAGAGGAAGACGATCGTTTCCGCGACGATCGCGCGGTTGGCCGACGA
>DASQCX010000740.1:0-2441 GCA_035634455.1 Burkholderiaceae bacterium | reverse complement strand
AGTCGGCGGGGTCGTTCTCGATGCCCGGGAAGACGTCGGTGGCGCGCGCGCCCACCGCGGTGGCGGCGTCGATGCCCAGCATCGTGCAGAAGGCCGCGTTCATCGTGACGAAGCGGTAGTCCACCGGCTTGCCCGTCTCGTCGACCTCGATCGTGTGCAGCGCGTGGCCGCTCGAGAGGTGGTCGAACAGCAGGCGGTAGCGCTGCTCGCTGCTGCGCTGGCGCAGCTCGAGCGACTTCATGCCGGTGATGTCGAACCAGGTGCCGTAGAAGCCGTCCAGCTGGCCGCCGGACGGCTGCGCGGGCACGAGCGTGACGCGCAGCTGGCGCAGGCCGGAGGTGGTGAGCATCGCCCACTCGAACTCCTGGCGGCGGCCGCCCAGCGCCGCCTCGACGCGCGGCTCCAGCGTCGTCCAGCCGACGCCGTCGATCGCCGCGAACAGCTCGCCCAGGCGGCGGCCGACCAGCTGCTCGATCGGCAGGCCGACGGCGGACTGGAAGTCGCGGTTGACGAAGCGGGTGACGCCGTCGCGATCCCAGTAGCCGACGAGCGCGGGCATGTTGTCGACCACCGCGTCCAGGTGCGCGTGGGTCAGGCCCAGCTCCTTCTGCAGCGCCCGGGTCGCCGTGACGTCCTCCAGCACCGCCAGCGAACGCGCGGGGGCGCCGGACTCGTCGCGCTCCAGCACGGCCGACAGCAGCACGTCGACGATCGTGCCGTCGCGCCGCACGAACTGGTACTCGACGCGATCGCAGCGGCCGTCGCGGAAGAACGCGGGCAGGACGACGTCGCGCGCGTAGGCCTGCGACGCGGGGGCGAGGAAGTCCGACGAGGGCCGGCCGACCACCTCGTCGCGCCGGTAGTCCAGCAGCGCCAGCCAGCGGTCGCTCACGTGCAGGATGCGCCCGTCCGGCCCGATCGAGTGCAGGATCGCCGGCGTGGCCTCGTACAGCCGGCGCACGCGCAGTTCGCTCTCGGCCAGCTGGCTCGTGGCGGCCTGCAGCTGGCGGCGGACTTCGTCGTCGGGGACCGCCGCGGTCATTGGACGATCCCCACCGCGGACGCGTCGACGCTGCGCAGCGGCGCCGGGGCGATGCTGCGCAGCACGTCGACGCCCGCGAGCGCACCGTTGCCGCCCGCGCGCGCGGCCCAGCGCGCCTGGCCCTGCATGGTGGTGACGAGCGACTGGTCCAGCCGCACGCGATAGTCCTGCCCCTCCATCACCGCAGCGGCGATCGCCGGCGTCACGTGCAGGCGCTCGGCCAGCAGCGCGCGGGCCGCCGCCGGGTCGTCCCGGATGAGGCGCTGCGCCCGCACCAGGGCGCGCAGCAGGCGCTCGACGTCGGCCTCGCGGCGCGCGATCGTCGTGCGCGCGCTGACCAGGTTGAAGTGCTGCGTGTAGACGCGCGGACTGGCGAAGGTGACCGCGTCGCCGCCGAGCGCCTGCGCGGCCTGCGCGGCCAGCGGCTCCCAGATGGCGATGGCGTCGACGTCGCGCGCCTCGAGCGCGGGCACGAGCTGGTCGGGCGCGAGGCCGACCACGTGGACGGCCTCGGGCCGGATGTCGTTGAAGACGAGCCAGTTGTCGAGGAAGTACTGCGCCGAGCTGCCCGGCACCGTGCCGACGCGCTTGCCGCGCACCTGCGGCGCCTGCTCGATGCGCGCGCTGCGGCGCGCCACCAGCTTGATCTGGTACGACGAGGCGCTGATGGTGGCGACGATCGCCAGGTCGTGCCGGCTCGCGGCACCGGTGGCCACCACCAGTTCGGCGGCGGTGGCGACCTCGACCTGGCCGTCGGCCAGCCACTTGTAGCACTCGCGGCCGCTGGCGCAGGGCCGCAGCGCGAGGTCCAGTCCCTCGTCCCGGAACAGGCCGCGCGCCTGCGCGACGTAGATCGGCAGCGACACGGGCCCCGGCGACACCGCCAGCACCAGCGGCTCGGCCTGCGCGCGGCCAGCGGCCAGCGCCAGCGCGCAGGCCCCGGCGAACGCCCGCGCCGCGCGGGCGAGCGCGCGCACCGTCACGCCCGCGCCCACGCGACCCCCTCGGGCTCGAGCAGCACGTCCCCGGCGACGACGCGCCAGGTGTCGCGGCCGGCCTTCTTGGCGGCGTAGAGCGCGGCGTCGGCGCGGCCGAGCAGCGTCTCGGCCGTGGCCGCGTCGGCCGCGACGACCTCGCGCCGGAACGCGATGCCGATGCTTGTCGTGAGCGACAGCGCGCGGCCCTCGACCTCGAGCGGCCGGCGCACGTTGGCGACGATCTTGCGCGCCACGATCTGCGGCTCCTCGGCGTCGGACAGTCCTTCGAGCACGATCACGAACTCGTCGCCGCCCAGGCGCGCCACGGTGTCGCCGCCGCGCACGGTCTGCGCCAGGCGGGCGGCGACTGCCTTGAGCAGCTCGTCGCCATGGCTGTGGCCGTAGCTGTCGTTGATGAACTT
>DASQCX010000739.1:0-6001 GCA_035634455.1 Burkholderiaceae bacterium | reverse complement strand
CAGCGCTCGGCCGTGCGCGCCGGCGAGATGCAGCGCAAGTACATGCAGCGCGCCCGCGCCGCCGGCCAGGCCGTCGCCAGCCCGCGCACCATGCCCGACTTCCTCGTGGGAGCGCACGCGCTCCTGCAATGCAACGGCCTCATCACCCGCGATGAAGGCTTCTTCCGCGACTACTTCAAAGGCCTCAAGGTCATCGTGCCGAAGACCTGAGCCTTTCCCTTCCACCCAGACACCCCAACCCGGCTATTCCAGGAGAACTCCATGCTTGAAGCCTACCGCCAACACGTGGCCGAACGTGCCGCCCTCGGCATCCCGCCGCTGCCGCTCAACGCGCAGCAGACGGCCGACGTCATCGAGCTGCTGAAGGCGCCGCCGGCCGGCGAAGACGCGTTCCTGCTCGACCTGCTGACGCACCGCGTGCCCCCGGGCGTGGACGACGCCGCCAAGGTCAAGGCCAGCTTCCTGTCGGCCGTCGCGCACGGCGACGTCAAGGTCGCGCTGATCTCCAAGGCCAAGGCCACCGAGCTGCTGGGCACGATGCTGGGCGGCTACAACGTCAAGCCGCTGATCGATCTGCTGGATCACGCCGACGTCGCCCAGGAAGCGGCGAACGCGCTGAAGAAGACGCTGCTGATGTTCGACTACTTCCACGACGTCGCCGAGAAGGCGCAGGCCGGCAACAAGTTCGCCGCCGAGGTCATCGACAGCTGGGCCAGGGCCGAATGGTTCACGTCGCGTCCGGAAGTGCCCAGGAAGATCACGGTCACCGTGTTCAAGGTCACCGGCGAGACCAACACCGACGACCTGTCGCCCGCGCCCGACGCCTGGAGCCGCCCCGACATCCCGCTGCACTACCTGGCGATGCTCAAGAACGCGCGCCCGGGCATCATGCCCGAGGAAGACGGCAAGCGCGGCCCGATGCAGTTCATCGCCGACCTGAAGAACAAGGGCCACCTGGTCGCCTACGTCGGCGACGTCGTGGGCACCGGCTCCAGCCGCAAGAGCGCCACCAACTCGGTGATCTGGGCCACGGGCGAGGACATCCCGTTCGTGCCGAACAAGCGCTTCGGCGGCGTCACGCTCGGCGGCAAGATCGCCCCGATCTTCTTCAACACGCAGGAAGACTCCGGCGCGCTGCCGATCGAAGTGGACGTCACGGCGTTCGACATGGGCGACGTCATCGACATCTTCCCGTACGACGGCCGCATCGAGAAGGACGGCGCCCAGGCCGCCGCCTTCAAGCTCAAGTCCGACGTGCTGTTCGACGAGGTGCGCGCCGGCGGCCGCATCAACCTGATCATCGGCCGCTCGCTGACCGCCAAGGCGCGCGAGTTCCTGAAGCTGCCCGCGTCGACCGCGTTCCGCCTGCCGCAGGCCCCGGCCGCGTCGAACAAGGGCTTCTCGCTGGCGCAGAAGATGGTCGGCCGCGCCTGCGGCCTGCCGGAAGGCCAGGGCGTGCGCCCCGGCACCTACTGCGAGCCGAAGATGACCACCGTCGGCAGCCAGGACACCACCGGCCCGATGACCCGCGACGAGCTGAAGGACCTGGCCTGCCTGGGCTTCTCGGCCGACATGGTGATGCAGTCGTTCTGCCACACCGCGGCGTACCCGAAGCCGGTCGACGTCAAGATGCACCACGAGCTGCCGGCGTTCATCTCGAACCGCGGCGGCGTCGCGCTGCGCCCGGGCGACGGCGTGATCCACTCGTGGCTGAACCGCCTGCTGCTGCCCGACACCGTCGGCACCGGCGGCGACAGCCACACGCGCTTCCCGATCGGCATCAGCTTCCCGGCCGGCTCCGGCCTGGTCGCCTTCGGCGCCGCCACCGGCGTGATGCCGCTGGACATGCCCGAGTCGATCCTGGTGCGCTTCAAGGGCAAGATGCAGCCCGGCATCACGCTGCGCGACCTGGTGCACGCGATTCCGCTGTACGCGATCAAGAAGGGCCTGCTGACCGTGGCCAAGCAGGGCAAGGTCAACGCGTTCTCTGGCCGCATCCTCGAGATCGAGGGTCTGCCGGACCTGAAGGTGGAACAGGCGTTCGAGCTGTCCGACGCCTCGGCCGAACGCTCGGCCGCCGGCTGCACGGTGCACCTGAACAAGGAGCCGATCATCGAGTACATGACCTCGAACATCGTGCTGATGAAGAACATGATCGCCGACGGCTACGCCGACAAGCGCACGCTGGAGCGCCGCATCAAGGCGATGGAAGCCTGGATCGCCGACCCGCAGCTGCTCAAGGCCGACGCGGACGCCGACTACGCCGAGGTCATCGAGATCGACCTGGGCGAGATCAAGGAACCGATCCTGTGCTGCCCGAACGACCCGGACGACGCGAAGTTCCTGTCCGACGTGGCCGGCACCAAGATCGACGAGGTCTTCATCGGCTCGTGCATGACCAACATCGGCCACTTCCGCGCGGCGTCCAAGCTGCTCGAAGGCAAGCGCGACATCCCGGTCAAGCTGTGGGTCGCCCCGCCGACCAAGATGGACGCCTCCGAGCTGACCAAGGAAGGCCATTACGGCACCTTCGGCACGGCCGGCGCGCGCATGGAGATGCCGGGCTGCTCGCTGTGCATGGGCAACCAGGCGCAGGTGCGCGAAGGCGCGACGGTCGTCTCCACCTCGACCCGCAACTTCCCGAACCGCCTCGGCAAGAACTCCAACGTGTTCCTGGCCTCGGCCGAACTCGCGGCGATCGCGTCCAAGCTGGGCCGCATCCCGACGGTCACCGAGTACCACGCCGACATGGGCGTGATCAACGCCGACGGCTCGAAGATCTACCGCTACATGAACTTCGACAAGATCGAGGAATTCGCGGACAAGGCGAAGACCGTCGCGGCCTGACCCGCCGAAGCGCCCCGCTTCGCAACGCCCTCCCCGCCTCTGCGCCGGAGGGCGTTTTTCCTGCGGCAAAGTGGACGCGACACGGGGTTTCCCGCTGTCCAGCGCGATGGCGTTCCGCCCGCGGCGGGGGCATCATCGGGCCATCCGTCGCCGCGATCGCGCCGCGGCCATCGGGGCCGGCGCGCCGCAGGCGCGCCGTCCTCCATGTCCAGCCTCATCGCCGACCCGCAGTCCGCCAGCGACATCGTCGCCTTCACGATCGCGCTGATCGCGATCATCCAGGCCGGCGCGTGGTACCTCGAGCGCGAGCCGGGCATGCCGTGGTTCGCGGCCGGGTCGCTCCTGAGCGCCTGGCTGGTGATGACCGGCGGCGCGGTCTCGCGCCCGGGCGTCGCGCCTTCCGCGGAGTCGCTGCTGGTGATGTACGTGGTGCGCGGGCTGTTCGCGTTCGGGCTGACCGGCTACTTCCGCTTCAGCCGGCGCGCCCGTGTCGCGGTCGTCGCGGCGCTGGTGCTGCCGGCGGCCGCGTTCGGGCTCGCGATCCTGGCCGGCACGCCCGGCGCGCGGCTGCCGGTGGCGTTGCCGCTGCTGTGGGCCGACATCGGCATGGCCTTGCTGTGCTTCGCCTGGGCGCGCCGCGAGCCCGGCGCCGGCAACGGCGTGCTCGGGCTCGCGCCGCTGCTGGGGCCGGGCATGGCGCTGCTGGACCCGTGGCGCGGCCAGGGCCCGGGCCCGCACCTGAACCACGACTTCCCGGCCGCGGCGATCGGCTTCGGGCTGGTGGTGCTGGTCGTCAGCCTGATGCGCCGCAGCCGCGCGAGCCGCGTCGCGCAGGCGCAGGCAGAGAAGATGTCGCGCTACTACGCCGCGCTGTCGCGCATGAGCCAGGCCACGCTGCGCATCAAGGAGCCGGCAGCGCTCTACACCGAGATCTGCCGCATCTGCGTCGACTCCGCGCAGGCGCGCATGGCCTGCGTCTACGTCGCCGACGGCTTCCTCGTGCACCGGGCCGCGATGGCCGGCGAGGCCGCCCACGTGCTGGAGCGCCTGCCGCCGACCTGGGACGCCCGCACCGAGGAAGGCCGCAACTCGCACACCGTCCAGGTGCTGCGCAGCGGCGAGCGCAGCGTCAGCAACGACTACTGGAACGACCCGAAGGCCGGCCCCTGGCTGGAGGTCGCGATCCGGCACGGCATCCGGGCGATCGCGTTCCTGCCGCTGCGCCGCGGCGGGCAGACCGTGGCCTCGCTGATGGTGGGCGCGGGCGAGGTCGGCCTGTTCGACGACGCGCTGCTGCGCCTGATCGACGAGATGACGGCCGAGATCTCGTTCGCCCTCGACAGCCTCGACCGCGAGGCGCGCCACCTGGCGTCGGTGCGCGAGGTCGAGGCCGGGCTCGAGCGCTTCGCGCGGCTGTTCCAGACGGCGCCGATCGCGTCGGCCATCATCTCGGTGGACGAGCGGCGCGTGATCGACGTCAACGACGCGCTGTGCGAGCTGCACCGGTCCACGCGCGACCAGCTGATCGGCCGCACCACCGAATCGCTCGCCTACCGCGCCGTCAGCGAGGACCGCGAGCGCTTCTACGACGGCCTGAAGCAGCACGGCCGCGTGCGCAACATGCCGGTGCGCATGAGCGACGGCGACCGCCGCGAGCACGTGGAGCTGATGAACGCCGAGCCGATCGAGTACATGGGCCGGCCCTGCTTCATCTTCATGAGCCTGGACATCTCCGACATGCGCGCCGCCGAGGAGGCGCGCCGCGCGCTCGACGCGGCACAGGCCGCCAGCGACGCGAAGACGCGCTTCCTGTCCAGCATCAGCCACGAGCTGCGCACGCCGCTCAACGCGGTGCTGGGCTTCTCGGGGCTGCTGCGGCTGGAGGCCGCCGACCGCCTGACGCCCGGCCAGCTGGCGCAGCTCGATCACGTGCAGCAGGCCGGCTGGCACCTGCTGCGGCTGATCAACGACGTGCTCGACCTGTCGCGCATCGAGGCCGGCCAGTTCGGCATCGACGCGAGCGCGGTCGAACTCGCGCCGCTGCTGGACGAGGCGATCCAGATGAGCCAGCCGCTCGCGAGCCAGGGCCGCATCGAGCTCGCCGCCGGCTACCGCGGCGCGCCGCGCGCGTGGGTGCTGGCCGATCCGACGCGGCTGCGCCAGGTCCTGCTGAACCTGCTGTCCAACGGCATCAAGTACAACCGCGCGGACGGCCGCGTCGACGTGCGCGTGTCGCGCCGCGAGGGCCATGCGCGCATCGAGGTGTCGGACACCGGCATCGGCATGAGCGCCGAGCAGCTGGCGCACCTGTTCGAGCCGTTCAACCGCCTCGGCCGCGAGCGCCAGGGCTTCGAGGGCACCGGCATCGGCCTGTCGCTGACGCGCCAGCTGATGCACCTGATGGGCGGCGAGGTGCACGTCGACAGCAGCGAAGGCCGCGGCACGCGCATCGCGCTGACGCTGCCGCTGGCCGACGCCCCGTCGCCCGCGGCCGCCGGCGCGGCGCCGGCGCACGCGGACACGCCCGGCGCGGCGCCGCGCGGCACGGTGCTCTACATCGAGGACAACGCGGTCAACTCGATGCTCGTCGAGCAGCTGCTCGCGCGCTGGCCCGAGGTGCGCTTCATCCGCGCGATGGACGGCGCATCCGGCCTGCAGATGGCGCGCACCCTGCGGCCCGACCTGGTGCTGATGGACCTGCAGCTGCCCGACCTCGACGGCTTCGAGCTGCTCGAACGCCTGCGCGAAGACGCGGCGCTGCGCGACACGCCGCTGATCGTGCTGTCGGCCAGCGCGATGCCCGGGGACATCGCCCAGGCGCGCGCCCGCGGCGCCACCGACTACTGGACCAAGCCGCTCGATTTCAAGCACTTCCTGGCGGGCGTCGCGCGCGCGCTCGACGGCGCGGCGGTGGACTGAAGCGCGCCGACACCTCGCGGGCGGCGGGGTGGGCGGGGGCTTGTTTCTTCGGCGTGCCGTGCGTCGAAATCCGGCCTGGACGGCCGGATTTAGCGGGCCGTCACCCGAATTTCTCCCCGCAACGCGGGCGGGCCGCGCTCAACGCCTTGGCCACGCGCCGCCGATGCCCGCATCGCGCCGGTCTGCCTGCGAAACAAGCCCCCGCCCACCCCACCGCGGCAACACCCAGGCAGGG
>DASQCX010000738.1:0-8145 GCA_035634455.1 Burkholderiaceae bacterium | reverse complement strand
GGAAGAACGCCACCAGCCAGGCGCAGACGATCACGGTGGCCAGCGGGCTGTCGGTCAGGATCATGATCAGCGGCGCGATCGCCACGATGGGCGTGACCTGCAGCACCACCGCGAACGGCGCCAGCGCGCGCTCGGCGGTGCGCGACAGCGCGAACAGCGCGGCGATCAGCACGCCGCCGGCCATCGCCAGCGCCAGCGCGATCAGCGTGATGCGCACGGTGAACCACCAGCTCGCCGCGAGCGAGGCGAAGTTGTCCGCCAGCGTCGTGGCGATCAGCGACGGCGCGGGCAGCAGGTAGGCCGGGATGTGCAGCGCACGCACCGCGCCTTCCCAGGCAAGCAGGAATGCGGCGACCGCGATCGCCGGCACGCCCACGCGCACGAGGGCACCCGTGCGCGTCACGCGTGCGTCCCCGCGATGCTCGCCTGGACGTCGCTCGCGCGCTGCAGCGCGTCCGACACGCGCGCGCACAGCGCCGCGAACTGCGGCGTCGCGCGGAACGACGCGTCGCGCGGGTAGGGCGCATCGATGGCGACCTCGTCGACGACGCGCCCCGGCCGCGCCATCACGACCACGCGCTCGCTGAGGAACACGGCCTCGTAGACGCTGTGCGTGACGAAGACGGCGGTGGCCGGCGCGCCGCCGTCCTGCGGCTTGCACAACGCCAGCAGCGTCTGGTTCAGCGCGAAGCGCGTGATCTCGTCGAGCGCGCCGAAGGGCTCGTCCAGCAGCCACAGCCGCGGCGACGTCACCAGCGCCCGGGCCAGCGACGCGCGCATCTTCATGCCGCCCGAGAGCTCGCGCGGCACGGCGTCGGCCGAATCGGCGAGGCCCACCGCGCGCAGCGCCGCGTCCACGCGCCCGTGCATCGCGGCGGGCCGTTCGCCGCGCAGCATCAGCGGCAGTTCGACGTTGCGGCGCACGCTGGCCCAGGGCATCAGCGCGGCGTCCTGGAACACGTAGCCGGGGATGGCGTCGGGCGGCAGTGCGCGCGTGATCGTGCCGGAGGTGGGCGCGTCCAGGCCGCTGAGCAGGCGCAGCACCGTGCTCTTGCCGCAGCCCGAGGCGCCCAGCAGGCTGACGAACTCGCCAGGGGCGATGTCCAGGTCGACGTCGGCCAGCGCGAGGCGGCCGCCGGGGAACTCGCGGCGGACGTGGGCGAGCGAGAGGGCGGCGGCAGGGTCGGCGGCGGCGGTCACCGCGCGACTTTAACCGCCGGGTTCACGCCGCCTTCGCCGCCCCGCGTCCGGCGCGCCAGGCCGCGAGCTGGCTGTCCCACTTGGCGCGCACCTTCTCCAGGTTGCGCTCCTTCACGTGGCCGTAGCCGCGGATCTCGTCGGGCAGCGCGGCCAGCGCGACGGCGTCGGCCAGGCGCTCGGCGGACAGCGCGGGCAGCAGCTCGTCGACCAGCGCGCGGTACTCGCCGACCAGCGCGCGCTCCGTGCGGCGCTCGGCCGTGTAGCCGAACACGTCGAACGCGGTGCCGCGCAGGCCCTTGAGCCTGGCGAGCACGCCGAACGCGCGCTGCATCCAGGCGCCGTAGGTCTTCTTGACCAGCTGGCCCTTGTCGTTCTTCGCAGCGAGCAGCGGCGGGGCGAGGTGGTACTTCAGCTTGAAGCCGTCCTCGAACTGGTCGGACAGCTTGGCGAGGAAGGCCGGGTCGGTGTGCAGGCGCGCGACCTCGTACTCGTCCTTGTAGGCCATCAGCTTGAACAGGTTGCGCGCGACGGCTTCCGACAGGCGCGTGCCGCCCAGCGGCGCCTCGGCGGCCTTGACGCGCTCGACGACGGCCGCGTACTGGGCGGCGTAGTCGGCGTCCTGGTAGCCGGTGAGGAAGTCGACGCGCTTCTGGATCGTCTCGGCCAGCGACGGCTTCTTGACGAACTCGATCACCTGCGCCGCGGCGAACTGCGCCTGGACGGAGGCGAGGTCGTGCGCGCAGCGGCGGCCCCATTCGAAGGCCTGCTTGTTCTTCTCGACCTGCACGCCGTTCAGCTCGATCGAGCGCATCAGCGCGGCGTGGCTCAGCGGCACGCGGCCCTGCTGCCAGGCGTAGCCCAGCATCAGCGGATTGGTGAAGATCGAGTCGCCCAGCAGCTTGGTGGCGACCGTGTCGGCGTCGAACGCGCCCAGCAGGTCCTTGCCGACCGCGGCCTCGATCGCCGTCTCGCACTGGCCGCCCGGGAACTGCCAGTCGGGGTTGCCCACGAAGCTGGCGGTGGGCGAGCGGTGCGTGTTGAGCGCGACGTAGGTGCGGCCCTCGCGCATCACGCCCAGCGTCACGGGGTTGGCGGCGACGATGGACTCGCAGCCGATCACGAGGTCGGCCTTGGCGGCGTCGACCTTGGTCGTGAGGATGGCGTCCTGCGAGTCGGCGATCTGGATGTGGCTCCAGGTCGCGCCGCCCTTCTGCGCGAGGCCGGCCGCGTCCTGCGTGACCACGCCCTTGCCCTCGAGGTGCGCCGCCATGCCCAGCAGCTGGCCGATGGTGATGACGCCCGTGCCGCCGATGCCGGCGACGACGATGCCCCAGGCCGACTGCGCGCTCGGCAGCGTCGGCAGCGGGATCTCGGGCAGCGCCGGCGCGTCCTTGGCCTTGGCGACCTTGGGCTTCTTCAACGTGCCTTCGACCGACACGAAGCTCGGGCAGAAGCCGTTGACGCAGGAGAAGTCCTGGTTGCAGGTGTTCTGGTTGATGCGGCGCTTGCGGCCGAACTCGGTCTCCAGCGGCTCGACCGACAGGCAGTTGCTCTGCACCGAGCAATCGCCGCAGCCTTCGCACACCGCCTCGTTGATGACGACGCGGCGCGGGTTGGCGGCCATCGTGCCGCGCTTGCGGCGGCGGCGCTTCTCGGTGGCGCAGGTCTGGTCGTACAGGATGACCGTGACGCCCGGCACCTCGCGCAGCTCGCGCTGGATCGCGTCGAGCCGGTCGCGGTGATGCACCGTGACGCCCTCGGCCAGCTTGACGCCGGAGTTGTAGCGCTCGGGCTCGTCGCTGACGACCACGATGCGCTTGACGCCCTCGGCCTCCAGCTCGCGCGTGGTCGAGGCCACGTCGATCTGGCCGTCCACCGGCTGGCCGCCGGTCATCGCGACGGCGCCGTTGAACAGGATCTTGTAGGTGATGTTGACGCCCGAGGCCAGCGACTGCCGGATCGCCAGCAGGCCCGAGTGGTAGTAGGTGCCGTCGCCGAGGTTGGCGAAGATGTGCTTCTCGGTGGTGAACGGCGACTGGCCGACCCAGGGCACGCCTTCCCCGCCCATCTGCGTGAAGGTGGACGTCGAGCGGTCCATCCAGTTGACCATGTAGTGGCAGCCGATGCCCGCGACCGCGCGCGAGCCTTCGGGCACCTTGGTCGAGGTGTTGTGCGGGCAGCCCGAGCAGAACCAGGGCGTGCGGTCGCCGACGCCGGCGGCCGTGTCGGCCTTGAGCGCGGCCAGCGCGCGATCCTTGGCCTCGATGACGGCGAGGCGCTCGTCCATGCGGCGCGCGATGTCCTCGGGCACGCCCAGCTTCTTCAGGCGGTGCGCGACGGCCTTGGCGATGATGGCCGGCGTCAGGTCGGCCTTGGGGCGCAGCAGCCAGTTCGCGCCCGGGTTCGGGTTCGACCACTCGCCGCCGGACAGGTCGCCCTCCTGCTCGTCGAACTTGCCCAGCACCGTCGGCCGCACGTCGTTGCGCCAGTTGTACAGCTGTTCCTTGAGCTGGTACTCGATCATCTGGCGCTTTTCCTCGACGACCAGGATCTCCTTGAGGCCCTGCGCGAAGTCGCGCGTGATCGTCGCCTCCAGCGGCCACACGACGTTGACCTTGTGGATGCGGATGCCCAGCGCGCGGCAGGTGTCGTCGTCCAGGCCGAGGTCGGCCAGCGCCTGGCGCAGGTCGTTGAAGGCCTTGCCGCTGGCGATCAGGCCGAAGCGGTCGTGGGGCGTCGCGACGACGTTGTGGTTCAGCTTGTTGGCGCGCACGTAGGCGAGCGCGGCGTACCACTTGAAGTCCATCAGCCGCGCTTCCTGCTCCAGCGGCGGATCCGGCCAGCGGATGTGCAGGCCGCCCGGCGGCATCACGAAGTCCTCGGGCAGCACGATGTCGACGCGGCGCGGGGCTACGTCGACCGTGGCCGACGACTCGACGACCTCCTGGATCGTCTTCATCGACGTCCACACGCCCGAGAAGCGGCTCATCGCGAACGCGTGCAGGCCCATGTCGAGGATGTCCTGCACCGACGACGGGAAGAACACCGGCATCCCGCAGGCCTTGAAGATGTGGTCGCTCTGGTGCGCGGCGGTGGAGCTCTTGGAGACGTGGTCGTCGCCGGCGATGGCGATCACGCCGCCGTGCGCCGAGGTGCCGGCCATGTTGGCGTGCTTGAACACGTCGGCCGTGCGGTCGACGCCCGGGCCCTTGCCGTACCAGAGGCCGAACACGCCGTCGAACCGGTTGGTCTGCGGATAGAGCGCGAGCTGCTGCGTGCCCCACACCGCGGTGGCGCCGAGCTCCTCGTTGACGCCCGGCTGGAACACGATGTTCTGCGCCGCCAGGTGCTTCTTGGCGGCCCACAGCGCCTGGTCGTAGCCGCCCAGCGGCGAGCCGCGGTAGCCGCTGATGAAGCCGGCGGTGTTCAGGCCGGCGAGCGCGTCGCGCGTGCGTTGCAGCATCGGCAGGCGCACCAGGGCCTGGACGCCGCTCATGAACGCGCGCCCGGTCTCGAGCGCGTATTTGTCGTCCAGCGACACCGTCTCGAGGGCTTTGCGGATGCTTTCGGGCAAGGGGGCGTTCATGGTCGCGTCTCCTGGGGTTGCAGGACGTCAGGGAATGAGGCGGATGCGCGTCGCCGCGGCGCGTCCCGGTGCGGCTCGTGACCGGGTGGAACGGTGGGCAACGAATCCCAGGCAGTGTAGGGAAAAGGCGCGGAGATGTGCTTGCTTTCTGCTTGCCCTGGAACGCTGTTCGAGAAACAATATTGCTCGATAAGACGCATTGGAGAACCAGTCTTGCCAAGAAGCGAGAAGCCGGGCAAAACGAACGCTCGTTCGACGCGCGCCGCCGCCGCGTCGCCGGCCCCCGAGGCGCGCGAACCGCGCGACGCCGGCGGCCTCGACCGCTACGACATCGCGCTGCTGTCCGAGCTGCAGCGCGACGCGCGCCAGTCCAACGCCGACCTCGCCGCGCGCATCGGCCTGTCGCCGGCGCCCACCTGGCGCCGGGTGCGCCGGCTCGAGGAGCTGGGCGTCGTCACCGGCTACCGCGCCGAGATCGACCGCCGCAAGATCGGCCTGGGCGTGCTGGCCTTCGTGCGCGTGGACACCGACCGCGACAACCTCGAGGCCACGCGCGCGCTGGAGGACGCCATCCGCGGCCTGCCCGAGGTCATCTCCTGCCACTACATCAGCGGCGCGGGCACCTTCGAGCTGCAGGTGCTGGTGACCGACCTCGACGCCTACGCGCGCTGGACGATGGACACGCTGTTCCGCCTGCCCAACGTGAAGGACCTGCACACCAGCTTCTCGCTCGGCGAGGTCAAGGCCGGCGCCGCGCTGCCGCTGGGGCACCTGGCGGCGGCGCGATGATCCGCCGGAGAAGCGGGGCGACGGACGGGTTAATCCCGTGCACGGCACTTTCCGTTTGCGGGGAGCATCCAATCGACGGTCGTGATCGGGAGATTCGATGAAGAATCCTGATCGCGGCACCAGGCAGGGTCGACATCGAACAGGCATCGCAGCCGGTCATCTCACTCAGTTGGACACGCATTGAACCGTCGTGACGTCATCGCGCGCATGGGCACGGTCGTGGCAGGGCTCGCGGGCGCGTCCGTGCGCGCCGCGGAGGCGCCCGACACCCTGCTGACGGCCGAGGAGCGGGCCTGGGTGGCCGGGCATCCGGTGGTGCTGTTCGCGCCCGAGCGGGACTTCCCGCCGTTCAGCTTCGTCGACGGCCAGGGCGAGCATCGCGGGCTGTCCGCGGACGTGCTCGACCTCCTGCAGGACCACACCGGCCTGAAGTTCCAGGCGGCGGCCGCCGCCGACCGCTCCGCCAACCTCGGGCGCCTCCAGCGCCACGAGGTCGACCTCCTGACCTCGCTGGGTCCGACCGCCGAACGCGAGCGCGCCGTCGGCTTCACCAGCACCTACATCAGCTCGCCCGCCGTGGTGCTGCGCCGGCACGGCGACCCGCGCCCGGGCGAGCTCGCGCGGATGGCCGGCGAGCGCGTGGCGGTGGAGCGCGATTCCGCCGCCGAGGACTTCCTGCGCGGCAACTGGCCGGACGTCGTGCGGGTGGAGGTCGACGTCGCCGCGCAAGGGCTGCGCGAACTGGTGTTCGGGGAGGTCGACGCCACCGTCATCAACCTGGCCACCGCGTCCTACCTCATCGAGCGCGATCGCCTCGGCGGCCTGCGCGTGGCCGGCGAGGCGGGCTACTTCTCGACGCTCGCGCTCGGCTACCGCAAGGACTGGCCGATGCTGGGCCGCGTGCTGGAGAAGGGCCTGGCGCAGATCAGCGAGGCCGAGCGCGCGCAGATGATCGCGCGCTGGATCCCGTTGTCCGACGATGCGTGGTGGCAGCGCCCCGGCGTGCAGCGCACGCTGGGGACGGCCGCGGTCGGCGCGGGCCTGCTGATGGGCGGGCTGCTGCTGTGGAACCGCGCGCTGCGGCGCGCCGTGGCGCAGCGCACCGAGGCGCTGCAGAAGGAGCTCGCCGAGCGCCAGCGCCTGGAGACGCGCCTGCGCACGCTGGCCGAGCACGATCCGCTGACCGGCCTGATGAACCGCGCCGCGCTCACCGAGGCGCTGCGGCGCTCGCTGGCGCTGGCGGCACGGCAGAAGTGGTCGGTGGCCGTCGTCTTCATCGACCTCGACAAGTTCAAGGCCGTCAACGACACCCTGGGCCACGCCGCCGGCGACGAGCTGCTGTGCCAGATCGCCGAACGCCTGCGGGGCTGCCTGCGCGAGAGCGACCTGCTCGGGCGCCTGGGCGGCGACGAGTTTATCGTCGTGGCCGAGGCCCTGCGCGACGGCTCGCGCAACGCGGTGGAGCTCGCCGACAAGCTGCTGGCGCAGATGAGGCGCCCGTTCGAGATCGACGGCCGGTCGCTCGCGATGGGCTTCTCGGCCGGCGTCGCCCTGTTCCCCGACGACGGCGACACGCCCGAGTCGCTGATCGCCAACGCCGACGCCGCGATGTACCAGGCCAAGCAGCAGGGGCGCTTCCGCGCCAGCCTCTATCAGCGCGGCGCGCCCGCCGACAGCAAGGAGACAGCATGAGACGTCCCGCCCGCCTGGCGCTCGCGTCCGGGCTGCTCGCGCTCGCCGCCGGCGCGCCGGCCGCCGAGCCGGTGACCGCCGGCTTCCATGCCGCGCCGCCGGCCTCGGACGCCGCGCCCGCCGCCGCGCGCGCGCGTCACGCGGCGCGCGCGCCCGTGCCCGCGGCCAACTTCCTCGTCGAATGGCGGGTGCAGCCGGCCGACGCCCGGCCCTCGCCGCGCGGCGACGTCGTCATCACCTCCGGCAGCGCCGCGACCGGCACCAGCGGCTTCGGCGGCAACGCCGTCGTGGTCGGCACCGCCCGCCCCGCCGCGCCGCAGGCCCTGCGCGTGGCCAACGGCAGGGAGGGCGCCATCGTGTTCGACCGCTCGGAGACGCACACGGTCTACGACATGGCCTGGACGGCGAGCGCCCGCGCCAGCGCGAGCACGGACGGCTCGGCGCAGGTCGTCCTGGGCGCGGCGTCCAGCGTGACGGCGATCGGCGGCTCGCGTTCCGCGGCGAGGTCGGACGAGTCCGGCGTGCAGGACCACGAGGTCGTCGTCCACCGCGTCGACGGCCTGCGCGTGACGCCGCGCTGGACGCGTGGCGACGCGCTGGAATTGGACCTGGCGCTCACGCATGTGGCGCCGACGTCGGTATCGCGCAACGCGACCGCGGGTGCCCGCGCCAGCCGTGACGTCGATTTCCACTCGACCGTGCGAGCCAGCTTCGACGAATGGCTGACCGTGGCGACCGTGGGCGACGGCGGCGATGAGCTGCAGATCCGCGTCACCCGGCGCTGACCTGGCGATTCGGGGCGGCGGCGTGAGCAATGTCACTGGCCCCTTCGCACCGGGCCGGCGGACCGTGAAAAATCCCCATTGACCAGCGGTTCC
>DASQCX010000737.1:0-13807 GCA_035634455.1 Burkholderiaceae bacterium | reverse complement strand
CCCGAACCGTTGAGCAGGTTCTTCATCTTCATGCGCACGGTGGCGGCGTTGCGGCCACCGCGGCTGTATTCGGTCTTCAGCACGACCATCGGGTCCTTGCCCTGCATGATGACGTTGCCGGCGCGGATTTCCTGAGCGATTTTCATGGGTCGATTCCAGAGCTAGTCGAAACTAGAGAGCGCGTTACTGTTGGGTCGAGGATGGGGTGCCGGACGCGGGCACCTGGGGCGGTTCCGCGGAGGGCGTTCGCTCGCGCAGCCGGACTTCCTGCCGCTGACGTAACGCAAAGCCCTTTATTCTAGCGCTTTTCGGCAACGAAGGCGAGCAGGCGGGCGACGAGGTCGGGCGACGCCAGCAGCCGCCCGCGCCAGGCGCGCGCGGCGCCGCCGGCGGCGTCCAGGGCCTGCGGCGTCCAGGCGGGCAGCGGGGCGGCGGGGTCGTCGAGGCCGTTCCACGCGGCGGTCCAGGCGCGGACGGTCCGTGCGGCGTCGGGCGCGGCGCCGGCCAGGGACAGGTCGAGGAAGGCCGCGATCTTGGCGCCGTGCGCGCCGTCGTCCTGCGGATAGGCCTGCCAGACAAAGGGCCGGCCGGCCCAGTGGGCGCGCACCCAGGAGTCCTCGCCGCGCACGAAGTTCAGGTCCGCGGCCCACAGCAGCCGGTCGTAGTCCGGCTGCGCGAGCCAGGGCAGGGCGTGCTGGCGCAGCGCGGCGCCGGTGTCGCCCAGGGCCGCGAGGGCCTGTCGCGTGGCGTCGGTGGCCGCGCCCGGCGCGGTGGCGATCAAGGCGGGACGGCCGTCCGCGGCCAGCGAGGCGACGAGGCGGGCCAGCGGCGCGCCGGGGTAGCAGAACACGCCGACCAGGCGCTCGCCGGGCGCGCGGACGATGCCTTGCGACGCGAGCCAGCCGGCGCGGTCGAACAGCGCCTGCTCGGCGGCGAGCGCGCGCTCGCGCAGCAGGCCGCCGGTGCGCGCGCTGAAGCCGGGGTAGAAGAACCATTTCGTCAGCCCGCGCGCCGGGCCGCTCATCTGCGGCGAGGCCAGACCGTGGCTGCGCTCGACGTACGCCTCGGCGCTGAGGTATTCGAGGTTGATCCACACCGGCGGATGCGCGTCCCGCGCACGCGCCGCCATCGCGGCCAGGAAGGCGGGCGCGGGATCGCAGCCGAAGGCCTCGACGACGACGTCGCCCGGCGGCGGGAACGCGGTCGATGCCGTCCAGGTCGCCACCTCGACGTCGGCGTGCCCGGCCGGCGCCATCCAGCGCAGCGCGCTCGCGTCGTCCACCCACAGCCGCACGCGCTGGCCGCGTTCGGCCAGGTTGCAGGCGAGGCGCCAGCAGACGCCGATGTCGCCGAAGTTGTCGACGACGCGGCAGAACACGTCCCACAGCGGCGGCGGCGGATCGGCGGTCGGGGCGGGAGCGGGCGAAGACATCGCGGGGATGATACGCAGCGCGGCGCGGCACAATGACGAGTCCATGCCTCGTTCCAAGTCCACGCAGTCCGCGCCCGCCGACGCCGGCGCGACCATCCCGGCCGCCGTCGCGAAGAAGGGCGGCCCGACGGCCTTCCCCGTCTCGTCGTCGCAGCTCGGCAGCGTCGAGGACGTCGAGGCCTGGATCGAGAACCCTGCGCACGAGGACAGCCGCGCCAGCCGCGCCGAGGCGGCCGACCGGGCGGCGGTCGACGCGGCGCAGGCCGCGCGCGAGCGCCTGCTGGCCGAGGTCGCGGCGCTGCCGGCGATGCCCGGCGTCTACCGCTACTTCGACGTCGCCGGCACCGTGCTGTACGTGGGCAAGGCGCGCAACCTCAAGCGCCGCGTCGCCAGCTACTTCCAGAAGGACCACGGCGGCACGCGCATCGGCCACATGATAGTCCGCATCGCGCGCATGGAGACCACGGTGGTGCGCACCGAGGCCGAGGCGCTGCTGCTCGAGAACAACCTGATCAAGACGTTGAACCCGAAGTTCAACATCCTGTTCCGCGACGACAAGAGCTACCCCTACCTGCGCCTGGTCACGCACGCGTTTCCGCGCGTGGCCTACTACCGCGGCGCGGTCGACCGCCGCCACAAGTACTTCGGGCCGTATCCGGGCGCGTGGGCCGTCAAGGAGACGATCCAGCTGATCCAGAAGGTGTTCCGCCTGCGCACCTGCGAGGACACCGTGTTCGCCAACCGCTCGCGGCCCTGCCTGCTGTACCAGATCCAGCGCTGCTCGGGGCCGTGCGTGGGGCTGGTGTCGCCGGCCGACTATGCGCGCGACGTGAGCGACGCCGAGCGCTTCCTGCTCGGCGACCACGAGACGGTGATGGCCGAGCTGCAGGCCCAGATGCTGCGCCACGCCGAGGTGCTGGAGTTCGAGCGCGCGGCCGAATACCGCAACCGCATCTCGGCGCTGTCGCGCGTGCTGCACCAGCAGGCGATGGACGAGAGCAGCCTGTCGGCGCGCGACAAGGACGTCGACATCCTCGCCGTGAAGGTGCAGGGCGGCCGCGCCTGCGTCAACCTCGCGATGGTGCGCGGCGGCCGCCACCTGGGCGACCGCGCGTACTTCCCGGCGCACGTGGAGGACGCCACCGCGATCGGCGGCCTGGACGCCGAGGCCGGCGACGACGACGCGCCGGGGCAGGCCGTCGAACCGGCGGTGCAGGTTCTCGAGGCCTTCATCGCGCAGCACTACCTCGGCAGCGCGCCGCCGCCGCAATGGGTGACCAGCCATCCCGTGAGCAAGTCGCTCGTCGAGGCGCTGTCGCTGCAGACCGGCCTGAAGATCGCCGTGCAGCACAACCCGCGCGAGCAGCGCCGCATCTGGCTGGAGATGTGCGAGAAGGGCGCCGACCTGGCGCTCGGCCGCCTGCTGGCCGAGGAAGGCTCGCAGCGCGAACGCACGCGCGCGCTGGCCGACGCGATCGACCTCGCGCCGGACGACCTCGACACGCTGCGCATCGAGTGCTTCGACATCAGCCACACCGCCGGCGAGGCGACGCAGGCGTCCTGCGTGGTCTACGAAGGCCACAAGATGCAGGGCTCGCAGTACCGGCGCTTCAACATCACCGGCATCGTCGGCGGCGACGACTACGCCGCGATGCGGCAGGTGCTCACGCGCCGCTACGCGCGCTTCGGCGTGGCGCCGGCGCAGGCGGCGACCGGCGATGGCGAGCAACAGGTGTCGCAGGATGTGGCGGCCGAGGCGCAGTCCGATCCGCTGAGCGGCGCGCCGCTGGCGGCGCAGTCGGCCGGCAGCGAGGAGCCGCTGGTCGACGCGGCGCTCGCCGACGCGTCGGACGCCAAGCCGGAGAAGAAGTCCTCCGGCGCCCGCCTGCCCGACCTCGTGCTGGTCGACGGCGGCCGCGGCCAGGTGGCGATGGCGCGCGAGGTGTTCCAGTCGCTGGGGCTCGACATCTCGCGCATCGTCGGCGTGGAGAAGGGCGAAGGCCGCAAGGTCGGCCTGGAGGAACTGGTGTTCGCCGACGGCCGCGACAAGCTCGCGCTCCCGCCCGATTCCGCGGCGCTGATGCTGGTGGCGCAGATCCGCGACGAGGCGCATCGCTTCGCCATCACGGGCATGCGCGCCAAGCGCGCGAGCGTGCGCACCGGCGGCAGCAAGCTGGAGGAGATCCCCGGCATCGGCGCGAAGAAGCGCGCAAAGTTGTTACAACGTTTCGGCGGCGTGCGCGGCGTCGGCGCCGCCAGCGTTGAAGAATTGATGGCCGTCGACGGCATTTCGCGAACCCTGGCCGAGGAGATCTACCGTGCCCTGCATTGAACAACGAGAGGACGGCGCGCCGCACGCGTCCGCACGGCTGCGCAACGTCGCCGCCTTGCTGGGGCTTTGCGTCGTGTCGGCCTGTCAGACGCCGCCCGCGCCCGCGCCGGCGCCCGCCCCCGCGCCGCGCGTGACGCCCGCGCCCGCGCCCGCCCCAGCGCCCACGCCGTACGCGCGCGCGGCGCGCAGCGCCGACGAATACAAGCGCCAGATGGCCCTGCGCCTGGTCGCCGCCAACCCGAAGACCTACACCACGCGTGCGCCCGACGTCCTGCTGGCGATCCCCATCCTCGAGGTGGAGGTCAACGCCGACGGCAGCGTGCGCCACATCACCGTCGTGCGGGTGCCGACGCAGGCCACAGACACCGTGCAGCTCGCCATCGACGCCGTCAAGCGCGCGGCGCCGTTCGGCGACGCCTCGCAGGTGCCCAAGCCGTGGAAGTTCATGCAGGTGTTCCTGTTCGACGACGACCGCCGCTTCAAGCCCAAGGTGCTCGATTGAGGGCCTGAGGAGCCGTGAGCGCGCCGCCGCGGGCACCCACATCCGCGTGTCACGCATTGCAAGGCAGAATGGCCCGATGTTCTTCACGATCCCGACCCTGCTGACCTGGGCGCGCATCGTCGCGATCCCGCTGATCGTCGGCGTGTTCTACCTGCCGATCGCGGACCCGATGCGCAACCTGATCGCCACGGTGCTGTTCGTGGCGACCGCGCTGACGGACTGGCTCGACGGCTTCCTCGCGCGCAAGCTCAACCAGACCTCGGCCTTCGGCGCCTTCCTCGATCCGGTGGCCGACAAGTTCCTGGTCTGCGCCTCGCTGCTGGTGCTGGTGCACCTGGGGCGCTGCAACGCGCTGCTGGCGCTGATCATCATCGGCCGCGAGATCGCGATCTCGTCGCTGCGCGAGTGGATGGCCCAGATCGGTGCATCGCGCAGCGTCGCCGTCCACATGCTCGGCAAGTGGAAGACGACGATGCAGATGGTCGCGATCCCGTTCCTGCTGTACGACGGCGTCGGCGAGCACCGCCTGTTCGGCCTGGTCGACACGCACTGGTGGGGCACCTGGCTGCTCGTCGTCGCCGCGGTGCTGACGATCTGGTCGATGGTCTACTACCTGCAGAAGGCGATCCCCGAGATCCGCGCGAAAACCAAGTAGGGACGGCGCGCGATCAGGGTTTGCGCTGATCGCGGCCGCCGCTGCAGCGCAAGGTTGTGTAACGAATCGCCATACAATCCGCCACTCGCTTGACACTGTCAGGCCGCAGGGTCTGTAATCATCCGTCGCCAGCCAGGCACGGGTTTTTCAAGGCGGGTCGCCGTGCAGACGGCGGCGCGCCGCGGTCGGTCAGGACCGCTCCATCAAACAATCGCCAGCGAATTTTCCAGAGGGGGTTCCTTCGTGAACAAGTCTGAATTGATCGAACACATCGCCCGCCAGGCCGACATCTCCAAGGCCGCGGCGACCCGCGCGCTGGAGGCGGTCATCGGCGGCGTGAAGACCACCTTGAAGAAGGGTGGCAGCGTGTCGATCGTCGGTTTCGGCACCTTCGCCGTGACCAAGCGCGCCGCGCGCGTGGGCCGCAATCCGCGCACCAAGGAACCCATCAAGATCAAGTCGGCCAAGGTGCCGAAGTTCCGTCCGGGCAAGGGCCTGAAGGACGCAGTCAACTGATGGCCGGGTGCCGCGCCGCCCGCAGCGGGTCGGCGCACGGCACCCCGGCAGCAGCGGGTGCTTAGCTCAGTTGGTAGAGCAGCGCCCTTACACGGCGTAGGTCGGCGGTTCGAGCCCGTCAGCACCCACCACCCCTCGATCGATCCCTCGTATCGATCGAACCAGGCGAACTCCGGCACCCGAGTTCGCCTTTGTCGTTTCAGCCATAGCGACCCTCGTCCTGTTCCAAGAGGCTTTCCATGTTTGATTTCGTCCGGTCGCACAACCGACTCCTGCAGGTCGCACTCGGCCTTCTGATCATCCCCTCGTTCGCGATCTTCGGCGTGTCGAGCTACACGTCGTTCAACAACGACCAGTCGCAGGCCGTGGCCAGCGTCGACGGCCACGACATCTCGCGCGCCGAATGGGACGCCCAGCATCGCAAGGACGTCGACCAGATCCGCCAGCGCGCGCCGCAGGTCGATCTCAAGCTGCTGGACACGCCCGAGGCGCAGCGCCGTTCGCTGGACTCCATCGTGCGCGACCGCGTGCTGCAGGCCGCCGTCGCCCACGAGGGCCTGGCGGTGAGCGACGAGCGCGCGCTGCACGAGTACCAGACCAATCCGGAATTCGCCGAACCGCGCGCGATGACCAAGCCGCAGCGCGACGCGTGGCTGGCGGCGCGCGGCCTCAGCGGCAACCAGCTGCTGCAGGTCATCAGCCAGAACCTGGGGCGCAACCAGGCGCAGCAGGGCGTGGCGGCCAGCGGCTTCCTGTCGGCTGCCGCGCTCAAGGCCGGCACCGACGCCTGGTTCGACCAGCGCGACATCCAGTGGCAGCGCTTCGACGCCAAGGACTACGCCGCCAGGATCGTGCCCACCGACGCGCAGGTCGAGGCCTACTACAAGGCGCACTCGGCCGAGTACTTCGCGCCCGAGCAGGCGAAGATCGACTACCTGGTGCTGGATCCGGCGGCGCTGACGGCGCAGGTCAAGGCCGACCCGACGCTGGTGCAGGAGTACTACAAGAACAACGCGTCGCGCTACACGACGCCCGAGGAGCGCAGCGCCAGCTACATCCTGGCCAAGCTCGCGCCCAACGCGTCGCCCGCCGACGTCGCCAAGGCCAGGGCGCTGGCCGAAGCGCAGCTCGCCGAGGTGCGCAAGAACCCGGCCGGCTTCTCCGACTTCGCCAAGAAGATCCCGCAGGACGGCGGCCCGCTCGAAGGCGGCGACCTCGACTTCATGCGCAAGGGCGCGCTCGGCATGCCGGCGCTGGACGACGCGCTGTTCAAGATGAAGCAGGGCGACATCAGCGACATCATCCGCATCGACGGCGGCTTCCAGATCGTCAAGGTCACCGGCGTGCGCGGCGGTGCCGTCAAGTCCTTCGACGAGGTCAAGGGCCAGATCGAGGACCTGCTCAAGCAGCAGGAGGCGCAGAAGCTGTTCGCCAGCGACGCCGACAAGTTCACCAACACGGTCTACGAGCAGCCCGACAGCCTCGACCCGGCCGCCAAGGCGTTCCAGCTGACCAAGCAGACCGCCACCGTGACGCGCACGGCCGCGCCCGGCGCGCAGGGCCCGCTCGCGTCGGCCAAGCTGCTGGCGGCCGTGTTCGCCAGCGACTCGATCAAGGGCAAGCACAACACCGAGGCCATCGAGTCGGGCACCAGCCAGCTCGTGTCGGCGCACGTCGTCGAGTACCTGCCGCAGCGCACGCGCCCGCTGGCCGAGGTGCGCGACCAGGTCGTCGACGCGGTGCGCAAGGCCGAGGCCGCGGCCGCCGCGAAGAAGGACGGCGAGGCGCGCGTCGCCGACGCGAAGAAGGACGCGTCGCTGGCGCTGCCGCAGGCCGCCACCGTCAGCCGCCTCGACCGCAGCGGCGCCGTGCCGCAGCAGGTGACGCAGGCCGCGCTGAAGGCCGATATCGCCAAGGGCCCGGCCGTCGTCGGCGTCGCGCTGCCCGACGGCAGCTATGCCGCGGTCCGCGTCCTCAAGTCGACGCCGCACGTGCCCGACGCCAACGAATCGGCGCAGTGGAAGAGCGTCGCCACGGATGCCTACGAGGAGGCCGAGGGGCAGGCGGTCTACGACTCGCTGAAGGCGCGCTACAAGGTCAAGTACGACGACGAACGTATCGCCAAAGTGACGTCGCAACCGGCTTCTGCCCCGAACTGAAAAAGCACGCTATAATCATCGGCTCCGGTGGTGGCTATAGCTCAGTTGGTAGAGTCCCAGATTGTGATTCTGGTTGTCGTGGGTTCGAGTCCCATTAGCCACCCCACCCGAATACGCTGAAAAAAGCTCCTGAGTCGTCAGGAGCTTTTTTTTCGTCCGTGCGCGCCGCGTCAGAACGCGTAGCCCACCCCCGCCGACGCCGTCCAGCGCGGCGCGAGCTGGTAGCCCGCCAGGCGGCTCGCCACCGGCAGCTGGACGAACCCGAACGCCTGCCAGTGGTCGCCGAGCGCGCCGGTCACGCCGGGGCTGAGGTAGACGACGGTGCCAGCGCTGTCGGCGTTGTCGGCGAGCGCGCCCTGGTCGGCGCTCTTGTGCGCGAGGTTGACCTGCAGCTGCGGCACGACCGTCGGCGTCGCCTGCCAGCGCGCGCCGACGCTCGCGAGGGTAGTGTTGCCGACGCGGAAGTCCTGGCGCGCGCCGCGCAGCCGACTGGCGACGGCGGCCTGGAACTGCGCGTTGGCGAAGACCTCGACGTCCGCGCCCGCCGGCTGGTGCCAGTACGCGCCGAGGATGACGTCCGTGCTGCCGGTGCCGGCCTGCAGGCTGGTGTCGACGAGGTTGTCGGGCGACGCGTTCGTCGACAGCGGGCCGTGCCGGAAGGCCGCCGGGTCGCGGCCGACGATGCCGCTGCCTTCGGCGTTCGGGCCGCCGTAGTGGCCGGTGGGCAGCTTCAGGCCCAGTTGCAGTCCGACGTCGTGTTCCTCGCGCAGGCCTTGCCAGGTGACGAGGAAGCGGACGTCGCCCAGGCCCTGGATGCGCGCGGTGCTGAGCTGGTCCGGCGTGACCGGGTTGGTGGCCGACGCGTAGGTCGAGTGGCCGCGATCCACCCAGGGCACGAGCAGGCGCAGGCCCCAGTCCTCGTCCGGCGCCCAGGCGATTCCGAGCGTGGCGATGCGGGTGACCGTGTCGTGCTCGACTTCCTGGTCGCCGCCGGCGTCGTTGATCGCGGCGACGTCGGCGGTCGACACCGCCTTGCCGCCGTGGCGCAGCTGGCCCTGGTCGATGTCGTCGAACTGCAGGCCCAGGTTCCAGCCGGGCCGCGTCGGATAGCCGGTGGCGGCGTCGGTGGACAGCGAGCAGCCGCAGGTGGCGCAGGCCGAGGCGTCGCCGGCGGCGAGCGCGAGCAGGGCCGCGGGAACGAAGGCGAGAGAGCGGGCGGACGCGAGCGCGGCCGCGACGGGGGTCTTGGTCATGACGATTCTTCGGGTTCGAGCGACCGACGCGTCCGCGGCGGAGGGCGGGTGCGCGTCGGCGCGAGATCGGTGGACGCCCGCGCGCCGGCGGGCGGGTTCAGTCGGCGGTCGGCATGGCCGTCGGGCCGATGCCGGTGCCGGATCTCAGGCGAAGAACGGCGGCGCGCGCGGCTGCGCGGTCGTCCAGACGGCATTGGCCCGCGGCGCGCGCACGAACGCGGCCGGCCGGGCGCGGAAGGCGATGGCCGAGCCCGGGCTGGCTTGCCGCGCATCGGGCGGTGGCGCGAGATCGGCGTGCAGCGCGCAGTACGGGCAGTGCTCGAAGGCGTGCGGCGTGGCGGGCGAGCCGTCGTCGGTGGTGGCCGGCCTCGATAGCGCGGGCGACGTCGCCGAGCAGACCTGGTCCCACAGCTGCCCGCGCGAGGCCGACAGCAGGCCCGTGATCGACGGCGCGAAGGTCACCGCCAGGATCGCGAACAAGGCGATCCAGCGGGAGACGGTGCGGCGGCCGCGGCGGGTGGGCATGGCACGATTCTAGGCGCGCGTGCCGGGTGCCGTCACCTCCCGGCCCGCCGCTTGCCACGGCCGGGTCGGCCTTCACCACGCCCGGGAATCCGCATGAGTCGCCCCATCGAAGACTACGCGCTGATCGGCAACCAGGAGACCGTCGCCCTCGTCGCGCGCGATGGCTCGATCGACTGGATGGGCATGCCGCGCTTCGACAGCCCGCCGTGCTTCGCCGCCCTGCTGGGCACGCCGGATCACGGGCGCTGGCTGATCGCGCCGGTGGCCGACGCGGTCGGCGTGACGCGCGCGTACCGCGACGGCTCCACGGTGCTCGAGACGCGCTTCGGGACGCCGGAGGGCGAGGTCGTCGTCATCGACTTCATGGGCCGCCGCGACGGCGTCTGCGACCTGGTGCGCATCGTGCGCGGCGTGCGCGGGCGCGTCGCGCTGCGCACCGAACTCGTCGTGCGCTTCGACTACGGCGCCGTCGTGCCCTGGGTCTCGCGCCAGGACGACGGCCGCCTGCACTTCACCGCCGGCCCGGACCGCCTCACGCTGGCGACGCCGCTGGAGCTGCGCGGCGAGGGCCTGCGCACCGTCGGCGAGTTCGAGCTCGCGCCGGGCGAGCAGCTCGCGTTCACGCTGACGTGGCAGCCGTCGTGGCGCGACGACCTGCCCGCGCCCGACGCGGCCGAGGCGCTCGCGCGGGTGCAGTCGCAATGGGAGGCGTGGTCGTCGCGGCTGCCGCAGGGCGACGCGGTGTCGGAGGCGGTGCGGCGCTCGCTGGTCACGCTCAAGGCGCTGGCGCACTGGCAGACGGGCGGCATCGTGGCCGCGGCCACGACCTCGTTGCCCGAGAAGATCGGCGGCGTGCGCAACTGGGACTACCGCTACTGCTGGCTGCGCGACGCCACCTTCACGCTGTATGCGTTGCTGGGCTCGGGCTTCATCGACGAGGCCGAGGCCTGGCGCGCGTGGCTGGTGCGCGCGGTGGCGGGCAGTCCCGACGACCTGCAGATCATGTACGGCGTGGCCGGCGAGCGCCGGCTGGTCGAATACGAGGTGCCGTGGCTGCCCGGCTACGCGTATTCGGCGCCGGTGCGCGTGGGCAACGCCGCCGCGGGCCAGGTGCAGCTGGACGTCTATGGCGAGGTGCTGGACGCGATGTACGTCGCGCGCCGCGCCGGCCTGGCGTACGACGCCACGAGCTGGTCGCTGGAGCGCGCGCTGGTGCGGCATCTCGAGACGATCTGGGACCAGCCCGACGACGGCATCTGGGAGGTGCGCGGCGGCCGCCGCCACTTCACGCACTCGAAGGTGATGGCCTGGGTCGCGTTCGACCGCGCCGTGCGCTCGGCCACCGAGTTCGGCCTCGAGGGCCCGGTCGACCACTGGCGCGCGATCCGCGACGCGATCCACGAGCAGGTGTGCGAGCGCGGCTTCGATCCGGCGCAGGGCGCGTTCGTGCAGTCGTACGGATCGGGCGCGCTCGACGCGAGCCTGCTGCTCGCGCCGCTGGTCGGCTTCCTGCCGCCCGACGATGCGCGCATGCGCGGCACGGTCGCGGCGATCGAGCGCCGCCTGCTGCGCGACGGCCTGGTGCTGCGCTACGACACCGGCGACGGCAAGGACGGCCTGCCGCCCGGCGAAGGCGCGTTCCTCGCGTGCAGCTTCTGGCTGGCCGACAACTACCTGCTGCAGGACCGCATCGACGAGGCGCAGGCGCTGTTCGACCGCCTGCTGGGCTTTCGCAACGACGTCGGCCTGCTGGCCGAGGAGTACGACCCCGTCGCGCGGCGCCAGCTCGGCAACTTCCCGCAGGCGTTCTCGCACCTGGCGCTGATCAACACGGCCACGGGCCTCGCGGGGCGCCGCGGCACGGCGCACCAGCGCGCGTCGGGCAGCAGCCGCACCGAGGACGCGCCGGTGTCCCGTGCGGGACGGCCCGACGGCGCGACCGGTGTTTGAATGACGGCACCGCGATCGCATCGACGATCGCCAACGTGGAGCCACCCCATGACCGCCGACTACTCGACGAAGACGCGCGACCTGCTGCAACGCCTGGGCGAATTCTTCGACCAGCACATCTACCCGAACGAGGAGCGCTACGTGCGCGAGGTCGACGCCAACCGGCGCGCCGGCGACGCGTGGATTCCCTCGAAGGTCATCGACGAGCTCAAGCCGATCGCGCGCCGCGCGGGCCTGTGGAACCTGTTCCTGCCGCATCCGTACGAAGGGCAGGGCGGCATCTCCAACCTCGACTACGCGCCGCTGTGCGAGCAGATGGGCCGCGTGATGTGGTCGGCCGAGGTGTTCAACTGCTCGGCGCCCGACACCGGCAACATGGAGACGCTGGAGCGCTACGGCACCGAGCAGCAGAAGGCGCGCTGGCTGCGGCCGCTGCTGGACGGCGAGATCCGCTCGGCCTTCCTGATGACGGAGCCCGCGGTGGCGTCGTCGGACGCCACCAACATCCAGTGCTCGATCCGGCGCGAGGGCGACGAGTACGTCATCAACGGCCGCAAGTGGTTCAGCTCCGGCGCGGGCAACCCGCGCTGCGCGATCTTCATCGTGATGGGCAAGACCGACCCCGACGGCCCGCGCCACGCGCAGCAGTCGATGGTGCTGGTGCCGCGCGACGCGCCGGGCGTCACCGTCGTGCGTCCGCTGACGGTGTTCGGCTACGACGACGCGCCGCACGGCCACATGGAGGTGACGCTGGAGAACGTGCGCGTGCCGGTGTCCAGCATCCTGCTGGGCGAGGGCCGCGGGTTCGAGATCGCGCAGGGCCGGCTCGGGCCGGGCCGCATCCACCATTGCATGCGCTCGATCGGCACGGCCGAACGCGCGCTCGAATCCATGGTCGACCGCTTGTCCGAGCGCATCGCGTTCGGCCGGCCGCTGTCCGAGCAGTCGATCTGGCACGAGCGCATCGCCGAGTCGCGCTGCCTGATCGACCAGGCGCGGCTGCTCACGCTCAACGCCGCGCACCGGATGGACACGGTGGGCAACAAGGAAGCCCGCGCCGAGATCGCGATGATCAAGGTGGTGGCGCCCAACATGTCGTGCAAGGTGGTCGATTGGGCGATCCAGGCGCACGGCGCCGCGGGCGTCAGCGGCGACTTCTGGCTCGCCGACGCCTATGCGCAGCAGCGCACCGTGCGCATCGTCGACGGGCCCGACGAGGTGCACCGCAACGCGATCGCCAAGCTGGAGATCGCCAGGCGCGCGGCGCTGCGGCGCGCGGGCTGATCAGCGCTGGCCGTTGTCGGGGCGGCGTTCGCCGCCGCCTTGCCGCTGGCCCGGATTGCCGCGCTGCTCGCCGCCTTGCGGGCGCATCTGCGGCTGCGCGCGCATCTCCTGCGCGGGCCGCGCGCGTTCGACCTGCGGCTCGCCGAAGCCGCCCGGGCGCGGCGTGGCCGCGGTCGGCGGCATGCCGTGGTTGCTGCCCATGCGCTGTTCGGGGATGCCGATCGCGCGCTGCTCGTGGTTCATCTGCGCGGGCGTCGGGTTCGGGTGCTGCGCGCCCTCGAAGCGCCGCTCGCTCGCGGTGGGGCGTGCGTGCCACGGGGAGTTGCCGCCGTTGAAGCTCTCGGCGTGGACGGGGCGCTGCGGCACCGGCGCGCGGTAGACGTTGTTCACGCGGCCCGCGGGGATGTTGTTGACGGCCGAGTTGTAGCGGAAATGCCCGCGGTCCCAGCGTCCGCCGTCGTAGCCGTGGCCGATGTAGCCGTAGCCGTAGTTGATGCCGCCGTAGTAGCCCACGTGCGGGCCCCAGTAGCCGCGGTGCCAGACGTAGCCGCCGTCGAGGAACAGCCAGTAGCCCGGCGTCCAGAGCAGGCCGACGGCGGGCGGCAGCACCCAGGTGCCGGGCACCCAGAGGTAGTCGCCGCTGGCCGGATCCCAGGCCCAGTAGCCCGGCGTCCAGATGTAGCCGTCGCCGGGGATCGGCGGCTGCGCGTAGAGCGGCAGCGCCGGCGGCGCGATGGTCACGGAGACGGAGACCGCCGACCAGGCGGCCAGCGGCGCCGCCAGGGCGAGGACGAGCGCGAGCGTCGCGCGTCGGACGGGATTCTTGGTCATGGATGAAGCCCTCTCGTGATGTCGTGCGGCATGCCATGCGGCCGTGCCCGGCAGTCTACGCGGCAATCGGCGGACCTGCCGAGCTGGCGCCGTTCCTCAGCGCACCGCCTCGATCGGGTTGCCGTACAGCGGCTTCGCGCCGAACTGCGTGCTGATCGCGTACGAGACCGCGCAGGCGAGCATCACCGGCACGGTCAACTGGAACTCGTTGGTCATCTCCAGCACCATCGTGATGGCCATCAGCGGCGCGTGCGTCGCGGCGGTGAGCACCGCGGCCATGCCGATCACGACCAGCGAGCGCGGGTCGCCCACCCACGCGGTGGGCAGCCACAGCGCGGCGACCTGCGCCAGCACGCCGCCGGCCGCCG
>DASQCX010000736.1:0-7851 GCA_035634455.1 Burkholderiaceae bacterium | reverse complement strand
CGGCTCGGCGAACCAGCGCCGCACCAGCGCGCGCGCCGCGTCGCCGGACGCGCCGGGCGCCGCCGCGTTGCCGAGCACCATCTGCGTCTTCTGGCACCAGGCCAGCGCCTGCTGCGTCGAGTTGGCCAGGTAGCGCTTCTGCTGCTCGCTGAACTGCTCGTCCTTGCTGCGCAGCAACTGCTTGACCTGCGCCGTCGTCGCCGCGTTCGACTGCATGTACGGATTGGGCCAGTCGGTGAAATCCGTCGGCAACGAATGGATCCAGACCTTGCGGTTGCCGGCCTTGTTCAGCAGGTAGACGTGGCGCAGGAACTTCAGCGCCGCGGCGCGCCGCTTCACCTCCAGCGGCGCGATGCCCGCGTCCGAGTCCGACCAGCCGTTGGCGGCCATCAGCAGGCCCTTGTCCTCCGTGGTCGTGGTCTGGCTCGGCCCCTTGACGATGCGGCTTCGAAGGTCCGTCAGCGCGACCTCCTGGCCGGCCTCGAAGCCCTCGTCGGTCATCAGCTTCTGCAACTGCCTGACCAGCGGGCGCCAGTCGGCCGAGAACTCGTCCGTCGGGGCGATCGCGGCCTTGGCAGCGTCGTACTGGCTCTTGAACTTCTTGTTCCAGTCCACCATCGCAATAGCTCCCTGTCGGTAGTTGCGCCTGTCAGTCGAACGCGTAGCCGAACTCGTTGTCCTTGACGCCCACCTTCACGCCCTTGATCGCCTCGCCCTTCATCATGCGCTCGAGGAACTCGCGCGAGATCTCCGGCAGCATGGTGTTGGTGAGGATGGCGTCGATCATGCGGCCGCCCGACTCGCTCTCGGTGCAGCGGCCGACCACCAGCTTGACGACGTCGGCGTCGTAGTCGAACGGCATCTTGTAGCGCTCCTCGACGCGCTTCTTGATGCGGTTCAGCTGCAGCGCCACGATCTTGCCCAGCATCTCGTCGGACAGCGGGTAGTACGGGATCGTGACGAGCCGCCCCAGCAGTGCCGGCGGGAAGATCTTGAGCAGCGGCTCGCGGATCGCCTTGGCCATGCCTTCCGGATCGGGCATCAGGTCCGGATCCTTGCAGAGGTTGGCGATCATCTCCGTGCCAGCGTTGGTGGTCAGCAGGATCAGCGTGTTCTTGAAGTCGATCTGGCGGCCCTCGCCGTCCTCCATCCAGCCCTTGTCGAAGACCTGGAAGAACAGCTCGTGCACGTCCGAGTGCGCCTTCTCGACCTCGTCGAGCAGCACCACGCTGTAGGGCTTGCGGCGCACGGCCTCGGTCAGCACGCCGCCCTCGCCGTAGCCGACATACCCCGGAGGGGCACCCTTGAGCGACGAGACCGTGTGGGCCTCCTGGTACTCGCTCATGTTGATGGTGATCAGGTTCTGCTCGCCGCCGTACAGCGTCTCGGCCAGCGCCAGCGCCGTCTCGGTCTTGCCGACGCCCGAGGTGCCGGCCAGCATGAACACGCCGATCGGCTTGTTCGGGTTGTCGAGGCCGGCGCGCGAGGTCTGGATGCGCTTGGAGATCATCTCCATCGCGTGATCCTGGCCGATGACGCGCTTGCCCAGCAGCGTGGGCAGCTTGAGCACGGTGTCGATCTCGTTGGCGGCCATGCGGCCGACCGGGATGCCCGTCCAGTCGCCGACGACGCTGGCCACGGCCTGGAAGTCCACCGTCGGCAGCATCAGCGGACTCTCGCCCTGCAGCTTCGTCAGCTGATCCTGCACGCCGCGCAGCTCGGTCATGACGTCGGCGCGCTCGCCTTCGCTCAGCGTGGCCTTGGCCTCGGCGGCCTTCTCCGCGCTGGCCTCCAGCGCGCTGCCGGTGCCCTCGACCGGCTGCACGCCGTCGCGCAGCCTGGCGCGCAGCGACAGCAGGCGGTCGACCAGCGCCTTCTCGTCGTTCCAGCGCTGGGTGAGCGTGGCCAGGCGCGCCTTCTCGGCGGCCAGCAGCGCGTTGACGGCGGCCTCGCGCTCGGCGGTCGGGATGCCGATGGCGGCCTCGCGGGCGATGATGCCGATCTCGGTGTCCAGCGCCTCGATGCGCCGCTGCGAGTCGTCGACCTCGGCCGGCACGGCATGCAGGCTGATCGCCACGCGCGCCGACGCGGTGTCGAGCAGGCTCACCGACTTGTCCGGCAGCTGGCGCGCCGGGATGTAGCGGTGCGACAGCTTGACCGCGGCCTCCAGCGCCTCGTCCAGGATCTGCACCTTGTGGTGCTTCTCCATCGTGCTGGCGACGCCGCGCATCATCAGGATGGCCTTGGCCTCGGTCGGCTCGTCGACCTGCACGTTCTGGAAGCGGCGGGTCAGCGCCGGATCCTTCTCGATGTGCTTCTTGTACTCGGCCCAGGTGGTGGCGCCGATGGTGCGCAGCTGGCCGCGCGCGAGCGCCGGCTTGAGCAGGTTGGCGGCGTCGCCGGTGCCCGCGGCGCCGCCCGCGCCCACCAGCGTGTGCGTCTCGTCGATGAACAGGATGATGGGCCTGGGGCTGGCCTGCACCTCGTCGATGACCGAGCGCAGGCGCTGCTCGAACTCGCCCTTCATGCTGGCGCCGGCCTGCAGCAGGCCGACGTCCAGCGCCAGCAGTTGCACGTCCTTCAGGCTGGGCGGCACGTCGCCGCGCACGATGCGCTGCGCGAAGCCTTCGACCACCGCCGTCTTGCCGACGCCGGCCTCGCCGACCAGGATCGGGTTGTTCTGGCGGCGGCGCATCAGGATGTCGACCACCTGGCGGATCTCGTCGTCGCGGCCGACGATCGGGTCCATCTTGCCGCTCCTGGCCTGCGCGGTGAGGTCGACGGTGAACTTCTTGAGCGCCTCCTGCTTGCCCATCTGCGCCGGGGCGATCGCGCCGCTGGCCTCGCCCGGGGCGGCGCCGCCGCCGACGTTGGAGCCGTCGCGCGCGCCCAGCGTGTCCTCCGGCGAACCGGCGACGATCTTGGCGAAGTCGTCGAACAGGTCGTCGGGCTTGATCTTGCGGAACTCGCCGGAGATCGCGTACAGCGCGTTGCGCAGCGTCTGCGTCTTGACCGCGCCCACCATCAGCAGGCCGGTGCGCACGGCGCCCTCGCCGTACTGCAGCGTGCCGTAGAGCCAGCCTTCCTGCACCATCTTCTCGATCGTCGGCGCGAAGTCGGAGATCGCCGTCGCGCCGCGCGGCAGCGCGTCGAGCGCGGCGGTGATGTCGGCGGCCAGGCGCGACGCGTCGAGCGCGAAGTGCTTGAAGAGGCGGTGCAGGTCGGAGTCGCTCGCCTGGATCAGCTGGTGCAGCCAGTGCACCAGTTCGACGTACGGATTGCCCCGCAGCTTGCAGAAGACCGTCGCCCCCTCGATGCCCTTGTACGCGATCGGGTTGAGCTTGCCGAACAGCGCGACACGACTGATTTCACTCACGGTGACTCCTCATTCGGGCCTCGAGGTGCCCAGTTGGATGGCTGCGCCCATTGGAGCGATGTTCGAACGCCTTTTCAATCCCCAGCCGAGGTGGACGGGCTCAGGTGATCCCCAGCGCGAGATCGCGCGCGGGCTCGTCGACCTGGCGCTTGCCCAGCCACGACGTCCAGCCCAGCGCGCCCGCGGCGCCGAGCCGGACGGCCGGCACCTCCTCCTTCTTGAGCACGAGCCGCATCTCGCAGGAGAGCTCGTAGCCGACGTAGTTCAGCACCCAGTCGCGCAGCCGGCGCATGCTCTCGCCGCCGGGCAGGAAGCGCTGGTACTGGGCCAGCGTGAGCGGGCCGATCTCGATGCGGAAGCGCGTCTGGCAGTCCCACACCCTGGCGCCGATGACCGCGTTCTGGCCGAGGCCCACGGGCGCGTTGCGCAGCCCGATGCGCGAATGCGCCTCCTCGGGCAGTCGCATCCAGTGCGGCTGCCACTGGTGGACCCGCACGGGCACCCGGAAGAAATCGTTGAGGACGCGCTCCAGGCCCTCGGCGCCATGGACGCTGCGGCCCAGGATGCCGACCGCGGCCAGGCGCGCGCCGTCGGGCACGGAGTCGCGGCCGGACAGCGTGGCCTGTCCGTAGCCGGCCAGCGAGCCGAGCCAGCGGCTGAACGGATCGTCGGCGGGCCGGTCGAGGCCGACCGCGGGCTGCGCCTCGGCCCAGGCGCGATACAGCAGCGACAGCAGCCGGTGGTGGAACATGTCCGCGAAGCGCACCAGCGCGCCGTCGGACGGCTGGCGCCGCGCCCGCTCGCGCGCGTGCTCGGTCAGGTGCAGCGGCAACGGGCCGTTGGCGCCGAACAGGCCGAAGAAGCGCTGGTAGAGCGTGGGCGGCTTGTCGCCGTCGGCCGGGGCGAAGCGCGCGATCGTGGCCGGCGCGAACGACAGCGACGGCGCCTGGCCGAAGCGGATCGGGTCGTCGCGCAGCCGCAGCGAGGTGCCCACCCGCGGCAGCTCCGGATGCGCGTTCTCCAGCAGGCGCACGGCCGCGAAGAAGCCGAACTGGTGCGGCTCGCCGGCCAGCCGGCGCAGCAGTTCCTGGCGCGCCTCGTGGCGCGCGGCCTTGGTCGCCTCCTGCTGCGCCAGCAGCTCGGCGAGGGCCGCCGCATGGCCGCCCGCGTCGCCCTTGAGCGCGTCGAGCGCGCCCAGCACGTCGCCGACGGTGAGGACGCGCGTCCCTTCCGGATCGTCTTCCTCGCCCGGCGGCGGTGGCGGCGGCGCGAGTTCCGACATCAGAGCACGGCGCGCGCGCCGATGCGCGGCGGCCACGTCTTGACGGTGCCGCGCGTCTGCGAGGCGATCACCAGCTGCGTGAAGCTGTTCATGCTGGCGTAGCGCGCGATGAAGCGATCGAGCACGGCGCCCAGCACCAGGATGCCGGTGCCTTCGAACGCGCGCTCGTCCAGCGTCAGCCAGACCTTGGTGCCGCGCCCGAACACGATCGGCCCCTTGACCGGGACGCGGCTGATGGCCGCCTCGCTGCGCACCGAGACCAGCCCTTCGAGCTGCTTGTGCAGCGGCGACAGCTCGTCCAGGCCGTACAGCGACAGCAGCTCGCGCAGCGACGCCGCGCCGCCCTGGCCGTCGCTGTCGATCAGCGACAGGTAGTTCAGCGACAGGTGGCTCAGCGCCCGCCACGGCCCCTTGCCCTCGCCCACCGGCGCGACGGGACGCGTCGGCCCGCGGATGCAGCGCACGCCCTTGACCGGCGTGTTCTCCTCCAGGTAGAAGTCGGTGGCGCTGCCGACCGACAGCGTCAGCGGCAGGTCGCGGTTGGTGCTGAGCGTGTCGACCGCCAGCTGCACCACCGACGCCGGCCACGGCGCGGTCTGCGGGTCGGCCAGCGTGACGTAGAGCTCGGTGCCGATGTAGCCGCTGCGCGGCCCGCGCTGGCGCGCCGCCTCGGACTGCACGCGCGGCACGCGGCGCGTCGAGAAGAACGCGTACGAATCGGCCGCGGCGTCGTCGTAGCGCGAGTACAGCGGCTTGAACTCGCGCACCTGCGCGACGCCGGACTTGTCGATGCCCTGCACCGACAGCAGCGAGAACACCTCGTAGTCCATCGGTCGCGCGCGGTCGCTGACGACGTGGAACTCGTGGTCGCGCGTGTTGACCTCGACGCGGTCCGCGCGCTTCCTGAACAGGTTGATCGCCGGCGTGCAGTGCAGCGCGAAGTTGCTCGGGTCGAGCGACTTCTCCAGCGTGACGTCGCTGCGGTCGGTGATGAACAGCAGCTCGAACTCCGACGACCCGACCTTGCCGACCAGCTCGCGCAAGCCCTTGACGCGCGCGAACAGGTAGCGCGCCGGGAAGGCCGCGTACTCCTTGAGCAGCCGATAGCCGGACAGCGCGCGATCCTGCACCGGCAGCAGCGCCTCGTCGTCCTCGAAGCCGCCGGGCGTGAGCGCGCCGGCGCCGAGCACGCCCACGAGCGCGTGGCGGCGCAGCGGATCGACGACCGCGACGGCCTGGCAGCGCGCGAACAGCTGCTCGTAGACGCGGTGCGCGATGCCGTCGTCGCCGGCCATGTGCAGCACCAGCTCGTCGAGCTCCAGCTGGTTGGCCAGCAGCGAGGCGCCGACGCGAAAGCGCAGGCGCAGGCAGGCCTGTGGCGACACCAGGCCGGACAGCGCCGCCGGCGGCACGTCGGTCACGTGCGACTGGAAGCGCGCCTGCGCGATGCGCAGCGGCCACAGCCGCACGGCCTGGCCGGTGGTGAAGCGGCACGCCGTGCGCTCGCCCGGCTGCAGGCGCGAACTCATGACGCTGCCGCGCGGCACCGTCGGGCCGGCGGCCAGCGCGGGGTCGTCGAGGTCGGGCTCCAGCTGCGCGATCAGCATGGCCGGCGTCGGCGCGAGGTAGGCCGGGTACACCAGCTCCAGCAGGTGCTGCGTGAAGCGCGCGTACTCGGCGTCCTGCTGGTAGTGCACGCGGCCGGCGAGGAAGGCGAAGCCTTCGAGCAGGCGCTCGACGTAGGGGTCGACGCACTCGCCGCTGGACGTGGTCTGCTCCAGCGCGAGCCGCCCGGCGATCTTCGGATGCTCGCGCGCGAATTCCGCCGCGGCGTCGCGGATGTGCAGCAGTTCCTGGCGGTAGTAACCGAGGAGTCTGGGGTCCATGTTCAGGGCGCCTTGGCTTCGCGGACCTGCGTCAGGCCGCTTTCGAGGTCGATCTCGGTGCGCATGTAGATCTCGAGCGGCACCGGCTGCGACCAGAGCTGGCCCTCGATGCGAAAGCCCAGCACGTTGTGCGCATCGCCCTTGCTGGCCTCGGCGCTGACCTTGAGCGTGTGCGGCAGGATGCGCGGCTCGAAGCGCAGGATCACCTCGCGCAGCACGCGCGCGAGCTCGGTGAGGTCGTACTGCGACGCGGGCCGGCCCGCCAGCGGCGGCATGCCGTAGTTGATGACGGAGCCGGCCATCATCGCGTCGCCCTCGAAGTCGAGGCTGGACTGGGTGGCGTTGAACAGCCAGTTGAGGTCGCGCAGCACGTTCTCGCGCAGGCGCGCCAGGGTGGCCGCACGGTTCTCGCGCGGCTCGCTGAGCTTGCCGGGCTCGTCGTCGAGCAGCCTGTCGAGCAGCGACGGGTACAGCCGGTCGCGCGAGAGCGCTTCAGCCATGGGCCTACGCGGCCGGTTCGGCCGTGCCCGCGGACTCGGCGGCGGGTTCCACCGGCACGGTGTCCAGCGCGATCACGCGCACGTCCAGCAGCGCGACTTCGGACTGGTCGGTCGCGAGCATGCGCTGGCCGATGCCGTGCCAGGCGCCGCCCGGCTGCTCGCGCCAGTCGGTGGCGCGCGCCAGGCGCAGCGCGTTGTCGGACTCGCGCTCGGTGCCGGGGTAGCGCGTGGGGATCAGCGCGACGCTGGCGGCGCCGTTCTCCAGCGTCAGCGTGGCGGGCGCCCACACGAAGTCGCGCAGGTCGGCCGGCTTCTCGATCTCGATGCGCAGCAGCCGCGAGACCGGCACCCAGTAGTACTTGCCGTTGATGATGGCCTCGACCACCGGGCCCAGGCGGGTGTCGGCGTCGGCCAGCCAGGCGAACGGGACGTCGTCCAGCTTGCCCGACGTCGCGGGCGCGGCCTCGAGCGCGCGGGCGCGGAGTTCGGCGGCGGCGTCCGGGCGGCCTTCGGCATCGAGGCGCAGCGCCTCGATCATCATCGCCAGCCAGTCCTGCGGCGCGCCCAGCACCAGCGGCGAGCGCTTGCCGTCGAACACCTCGCGGCGCAGCGCCTCGCAGCGCAAGGCCTCGCGGTAGGTCTCGACCATCGGCTTGGAGGACGGATCGAGCTCCAACAGCACGTCCAGCTGCGTGCCCGCCTTGATCCACTCGCCCTGCACGCAATAGAGCTGGAACAGGAAGATGCGCAGGTCGGAGCGTTGCGGCTGCTTCTGGATCATCCGCCGCAGTTCGTCGAAGTGCGCCA
>DASQCX010000735.1:0-3106 GCA_035634455.1 Burkholderiaceae bacterium | reverse complement strand
GAACGCCTGCGCGACCGCGTCGCCGGCCGCGGGCTGCGCCGACCACAGGCCGCCGATCCAGCCGGCGAGCACGTCGCCCGTGCCGGCGGTGGCCAGGCGGGCATCGCCGGTCGGGTTGACGGCGACGCGGCCGTCGGGCGTGGCCACCAGCGTGCCGGAGCCCTTGAGGACGACGACGGCGCCGGTGTCCGCGGCGAGCCGGCGCGCGGCCGCGAGCCGGTCGGCCTGCACCTGCTGCGCGTCGGCGCCCAGCAGGCGCGCGGCCTCCAGCGGATGCGGGGTCAGGATCGTCGCGCCGCCGCGGGCGCCGCGCGCACGCAGGAGCGCGCGCAGGCTGGCGTCGCGCGCGACGGCGTTCAAGGCGTCGGCGTCGAGCACCAGCCGCGCGGCGTGCGCGATGCAGCCGGGCAGTTCGGCGGCCACGGCGTCGCCGCCGCCGCAGCCGGCGACGACCGTCGCGCCGCGGTTGTCGCGCAGCGCGACCTGCAGCTCGGCCATCGGGCGCAGCATCAGCTCGGGATGGCGCACGTCCACCGGCAGCGCGCCGCCGCGATCGCTCGCGTGCGTGTGCACGAGCACGCGTCCCGCGCCCGCGAGCGAGGCCGCGTGCGCGGCGAGCAGCGGGGCGCCCACCATGCCGGCCGCGCCGCCGGCCACGTGGACGTCGCCGTAGCTGCCCTTGTGGGTGAGATGGCGCCGGCGCGGCAGCGGCGCGACGGCGGTGCCCGCGCCGGTGAGCATCGCCGCGGGCGCTTCGCCGTCGTCGGGCGCGACGCCCAGGTCGTCGAACCAGAGCTCGCCCGCGAGTTCGCGGCCTGCGCCGGTGAACAGGCCGGGCTTGGCGGTGAGCAGCGCGAGCGTGTGCGTGGCGTGGACGGCGGCCTGCCCGAGCTGCGCGCCGCCGTCGGTGGACAGTCCGGTGGGCGCGTCGACGCTCAGCACCGGCGCGGGCGACGCGTTCAGCGCGGAGATCGCCGCGGCCAGCGCGCCCTCGGGGGCGCGGGTCTGGCCGACGCCCAGCAGCGCGTCGACGGCGAGCTCGAAACGCTCGCATTCCGATGTGGTCGCTAGCTCGGTGGAGATCGCGACCCCCGCCGCGCGCGCCTCGGCCAGCGCCCAGGCCGCGTCGTCGGGCAACGGGCGATCCGGGCGATGGCCGACCAGCGTGACCCGGGCATCGACCCCCGCGCGCTGCAGCCACGTCGCCAGAACCAGCCCGTCGCCGCCGTTGTTGCCCGGCCCGGCCGCGATCCACGCGGTGCGCGCGTTCGGCGCGACGGCGCGCGCCAGGCGCAGCAGCGCGAGGCCGGCGCGCGCCATCAGTGCGTGCGGGGGCAGGGCGGCCGCGGCGCGCCGTTCGACGCGCCGCGTCGCCGCGTCGTCGAACAGCGCGATGTCTGGGTGGCGATCGAGCAGGCGACGAGGCGATGTCATGGGCGTGGCGCGTCAGCGCAATCGTTGCGGGGCGAGGGCGGCCGCCGCGGGCGGCACCGGCTCACCGGCCATCATCGCGCAAAGCAGCCCGGCGCTGGCCTGGCTCAGTGCCCAGCCATGGTGGCCGTGGCCGACGTCCAGCCAGACGCCCGGCGCGCCGCTGGCGCCTACCGCGGGCAGGCCGTCGGCCAGCGCCGCGCGCGTGGCCTGCCAGATCTGCGCCTGCTGCCAGTTCGCGGCACCGGGGAAGGCGCCGTCGACGGCGTCGTACAGCGGCTGCAACTGCTTGCGCGTGGGCGGCGCGGCGGGATCCGCGGGCGCCGACGGCACGGGCACCGCCTCGTGCCCGCCGGCCACGCGGATGCGCGCGCCGAGCCGGCTGATCGAGACGCTGCTGCGCACGTCCAGCAGCGCGGCGCGCGGGCCGCCGTCGGGCGCGGACTCGCGCACGTGCTGCGCCACGGTGACCGAGTAGCCGCGGATCGGCTTCCACGGCAGCGCGACGCCCAGCGGCGCCAGCAGCCGCGCCGACTCGAGCGCGGCGCAGACGACGACGGCGTCGAAGCTCGCCTCCGCCGCCCGGCCATCGGCGCCGGCGACGCGCAGCGTCGGCTGCGGGCCTGCCGCGATCGACTGCACCGTGTGGTGGAAGAGGAAGCGCACGCCCAGGTGCACCGCATGGGCGCGCAGGAGCTGCGTCCATTCGCGCGTGTTGCCGCTGCGGGCGTTGGGCAGGTACACCGCGCGCGGCGCGTCGTCGGCGATCGCGCGGCCGGGCTCGACCTGGCGCTGGCGCGCGGCGTCGGCCCACTCGGCGGTCTCGCCCAGCGCCTGCAGCCACGCGATCGCGCGCTCGGCCTGGGCGGCGGTGGCGGCGTCGGGCAGCGTCAGCAGCAGGCCGTCGCCGCGCTCGAAGTCCAGCGCCAGCGCGCGGGTGAGCTCTTCGATGCGCGTGACGCCGGCCGCCAGCAGCGCGTGCAGCGCGAGCGCGCGCTCGGCGCGGCGCGCGGCGGCGGCGCCGTCGCCCTGGCCGAACAGCCCGGGCACCGCGAACGCGGCGCCGGTCGGGTGCAGGCGGCTCGCCGCATCGGCCTTGCCGGCGTGCAGGCGGCCGGGCGGCGGCAGCCAGGGGGCGGCCAGCGCGGCGGCGGCGAGCCCGGCGGGGGCGAAGCTGGTCTCCTCGGCGACGCTGGCGCGGCGTTCGAACACCGTCACCTGGTGGCCGTCGGCGGCCAGCGCCTGGGCGGCCGCGACGCCGGCCATGCCGGCGCCGATCACGGCGATCCTCATCGGGTGGCCTCCGCGAAGGAGGAATTGTTCGAGGCGAGGGTGGAAATGGTGCAGGACGTCGTCTGGCCTGCTATACTCTTTGGGTTTTTCTCGGTGGCCATGCGGTCAGTTGACAACCCCGCGCGGAATCCGGTGAAAACGGGGTCTGTTCAGCAATGAAAGATCCCAAACACGCGAACCCGGCAATCAAGGTGTTGTGGTCGAGCTGGTGCAGGCGCCAAGGCGGTTAGAAACCGTAAGCCCTGTAGCTCGATGCAATGTGTGCCGGGATTCTAGACCCAACCTTTGGAGTACTCCATGTCTGTATCCATGCGCGAAATGCTGGAAGCCGGCGTCCATTTCGGACACCAGACCCGCTTCTGGAACCCCAAGATGGCCCCGT
>DASQCX010000734.1:0-5495 GCA_035634455.1 Burkholderiaceae bacterium | reverse complement strand
CTCCTCGGGCGCGTCGGTGACGTGCCAGGGCGCGTCGCGACCGCCTTCGTGGACTTCGGTCAGGCGCGTGACGAACGCGCGCACCCAGGCCGGATCATCGATCGCGCGCAGCGTGCCGTGCGCCTGCACCATCGTGTAGTTCCAGGTGGGCACCACCTTGCCGTGCTCGGCCTTGCTCGCGTACCAGCTGGGCGAGACGTAGGCCTGCGGGCCCTGGAACACCAGCAGCACCGGCTGTCCGTCGGCCTCGCGCCAGAGCGGGTTGGCGCGCGCGACGTGGGCCGCCACGCGCCAGCCGTCGCCCACGCGGTCCACCTCGATGGGCATCACGTCCGCCGACAGCTCGGCGCCGCCACGGATCAGCGTGGCCAGCGGATGCGCCCGCATCAGCGCGAGCAGCGCGGCGGGATCCTGTTCGACGAAGTGCGCGGGCTGGTACATGGTCAGGCGGGGACGGTGTAGTTGAGGGCCAGGCGGCCGCCGTCGACGTAGACGATCTCGCCGGTGACGTAGCTGGACGCGTCGCTGAGCAGGAAGCCGACGACGTCGGCGATCTCCTCGGGCTCGCCCAGGCGCTTCATCGGCGTGCGGCCGAGGATGCGCTGGCGCGCCGCGTCGCTGGTGAGCACCGCGTCGCGCGCGAGGTCGGTCGCGATCGTGCCGGGCGCGACGGCGTTGACGCGCACGCCGTGGTCGATCAGGCCCAGCGACATCGCGCGCGTGAGCTGGTTGATGCCGCCCTTGCTCGCGTTGTAGCTGGCGATGGTGGCGATCGCCATCAGGCCGTTGACCGACGACATGTTGACGATCGCGCCGCGCTTGCGCGCCACCATGTGCCGCGCGACCGCCTGGCCGACGAGGAACGCGCCCTTCAGGTTGACGTTGATGACGGCGTCCCAGTCCTCCTCGGTGACGTCGAGGAACTCGGCGGCGCGGAAGATGCCGGCGTTGTTGACGAGGCCGTCGATGCGGCCGAACGCACTGATCGTGGCGGCGGTGGCGGCGTCGACGGCGGCCTTGGACGACACGTCGCAGCGGATGAAGGACGCCTCGTGGCCCGCGGCGCGCAACTCGGCGGCCAGCGCATCGCCGGGGCCCTCGGCGACGTCCCACAGGGCGACGCGCGCGCCGTCGCGCGCGAGCCGGCGCGCGCACGCGGCGCCGATGCCGTTGGAGGCGCCGGTGATGACGACGACGCGGCCGGCGAGGCCGAAGGAAATGCTGCTGCTCATGGCGGAATCTCGGGAAAACGGGGCTGTAGGAAGCGCGGCGGCGCACGCGCGCGCTCGGCATCGGATCCCTTCACTATACGGCGCGCGGCGCGTGCGGCCCGCGCCGATGGCCGTGTTTCAGGCCGTCGCGCGCGCGGGGCGATCCAGCCACGCGATCAGGCCGGCGGCGTTCAGCGCGACGTCGTCGTGCAGCAGCTCGGCGATGCGGGCGTCGGGCAGGGCGACGCCGAACTCGCGCGCGCCGTCGGCGTACAGCGCCATCAGCGCGGCGCCGATCGCGCCGAGGCGGTCGGGCGCGTCGCGATGGGCCAGCGCGGCGGCGACGGTCGCATCGACCATCGCCAGCAGGCGCTGGGCGCAGTCGGGCACGTCGCCGATGCGGCTGTAGTGGGTGAGGAACATCTGCCGCGGCGACGCGGCCAGCAGGCGCGCGATCGACGCGCGCATCGCGCCGGGATCGAACTGCACCGGCGTGGTGGTCGGAAAGATGAAGGCGCGGCCATCGACGACGAACTCGGGATAGGCCATGCCGAAGTTGTCGCCGGTGAACCAGCCCTGGCTGCGCGCGTCCCAGATGCAATGGTGGTGCAGCGCGTGGCCCGGCGTGTGCGCGAAGACGAGCGGGCGGCCGGCCAGGTGGATCGTCTCGCCGTCGGCGGTGGACTGCACGCGCGCGGCCGGCACCGGCAGCAGCTCGCGGTAGGCACGCGCCATCTGGGCTTCGCCGTAGACGGCCAGCGCGCCTTGCCACAGTGCGGCGGGATCGATCATGTGGCGCGCGCCGCGCGGGTGCACGATCAACCGCGCGATCGGCAACGCCTGCATCAGCTGGCCAACGCCGCCGGCGTGGTCGAGGTGGACATGCGTGGCGATCACGAAGTCCACCGCATCGCGCGCGATGCCCAGCGCATCGAGCGCGGCCAGCAGGCGCGGCACGGCCAGCGCGGTGCCGGTGTCGATGAAAGCGGCGCGACCGCCGTCGGCCACCAGGTAGGCGGCGTCGAAGCGGTCGCGATGGAAGCCGGTGTCGATGGCCCAGAGGCCGTCGCCCAGCGGTTCGACGAAGCCCGGCAGCGCGGAGGACATGGGTGTCGCCCCGTGCGCCGGCTCGCGGTCAGGAAACGACGCCGAGGGCGACGTACAGGCGGGCGATCTCGGGCGCGCCGTCCGTGCCCTGCACGGTGCGCAGCGTCTTCGCGGCGGCGGCCTTGCCCTTGCCCGACTGCAGCTGGGCCACGCCCAGGCGCAGCTTGGCGTCCTCCGGATGCTTCAGGCTGTCCTTGGCGATGCCTTCCTGGATCAGCGCGATGCCTTCGTCGTACTTGCCCATCGACGCGTACTCGGCGCCGATCTGCACGAGGTCGTCGCCGGTCTTGCCGGCCTTGGCGTCCGCGGTGCGCTTGGCCAGCGAGGCGGCCGCGTCGGCGGCGCTCTTGTTGACCAGGTCGCGCAGGCGCTGCTGGCGCGACGCCTCGGCGCCGGTGCCGAGCACGCCGGCGGCGTAGCCCTTGTCGACCACCATCTTCGCCTCGGCCGGCAGCTGGGCCTGCAGCAGCAGCTGGCCCATCTCCATGTAGTCGGCGGCGGCCGTCAGGTTGCCGGACGCCAGGCGCAGGCGCAGCAGGTCGAGCGAGAAGCGCGCCGAGAAGTTGGCCTTGCCCGGCAGGTCGGCCAGGTAGATGCTGGTGTACTGCTTGTTGCCCGGGTAGTTGAGCACCAGCTTTTCCTTGACCTGCAGGTCGCCCGCCTTGTTGTTCGTGTGGCGGTAGGCGTCGGCCAGGCGCAGCAGATCGTCCTCGTCCGGACGGCGGCCGGCGGCTTCGGCGGCCTGGACCTTGGCGGCGTTCTCGCGCGCGATCTGGCCGTAGTCGCCGCTGGAGCCCTGGACGTAGTCCTGGATCTGGCGCAGGTCCGAACCGGAATAGCCGGCGGCCTTGGCCTTGTCGATCCACTGCATCGCCTTGGCGTTGTTGTGCTGCTGGGCATAGATGCCGGCGACGGTCGTCGCCAGGCGGCCGGCCTCGGCCGGCGGCACGTGGCCGGTGCCGAACGCCATTTCGTACTGCTGGGCGGCCTCGCCGTCGGCATGCATGGACTGGTAGGCCGCGCCGCGGATGCGGGCCAGCATGTACGTGTCTTCCGGTCCGGAGCCGGTGACGCCGTTGAGCTTGGCCAGGGCTTCCTTGGACTTGCCGGCGCGCACGAGATCGCTGGCTTCCTTGAGCGGCTTGGCGACGGCGGCGGACACGGCGGCTTGGGCGACCTGGACTTGCGCCAGGCCGGCGGCCAGCAGCAGGGCGGCCAGGAGACGGGTGGTCTTCATGGGTTGTTCGAACCTGTAAGTAGACACTCTGAATGGGAGAAGGCGCACTGCGAGCAGTGCGCCTTCCAGGGGGTGGTACGGCTTTTGATCAGTGCGTGAACTGTTCGTTCCCGACGATGCCGATCTTGGTGACGCCCAGGCGCTGCGCCTCGGCCATCACTTCGGCGACGTACTTGTACGGGGCCAGCTTGTTCGGGATCAGGTGCACTTCGGGCTGGTCCGGCATCTGCGTCAGGCGATACAGGTGCGTTTCCAGGTCCGCGCGGTCCTTGATCACCTCGCCGCCGAAGCCGATCTGGCCGTCGAAGTCGACGACGATCTCGACGACCGTCGGCGGGGTGGGCGGCTTCGCATCCGAATTGACCGGCATGTTCAGCTTCACCGCGTGCGTCTGGATCGGGATCGTGATGATCAGCATGATCAGCAGCACCAGCATCACGTCGATCAGCGGCGTGGTGTTGATGTCCACCATCACGTCGCCGTCGCCACCACCGTCGCTCAGGTTCATTGCCATGGGGTGGGTTCCTTATTGGTTCGGCGGCGGCTCGGTGATGAAACCGACCTTCGCGATGCCCGCGCGCTGGCAGGCGAACACCACGCGACCGATGGACTCGTAGCGAGCGCCCTGGTCACCGCGGATGTGCACCTCGGGTTGCGGCTTGATCTTGGCCTTCTCGGTGAGCATCGTGACCAGTTCGTCGATGTCGTGGATCTGGTGGGTGTTCCAGTAGACATCGCCGTCCTTGCTGACCGCCAGCAGGATGTTCTCCGGCTTGGTGACGGTCACGACGTTCTTTTCCTTGGGCAGTTCCAGCGTGATCGACTGCGTCACGACCGGGATCGTGATCAGGAAGATGATCAACAGGACCAGCATGACGTCCACCAGGGGCGTCGTGTTGATGGTCGAGTTGACCTCTTCTTCCCCGTCGGCGCCATCGCTTCCGACATTCATTGCCATGGGAGTTCCTTCGCGTTACAGGCGTTCAGGAGAAACGCGAGTTCAGCGCTTGCCGGCCAGCAGGACGTTGTGCAGGTCGCCCGAGAACGCGCGGACCTTTTCCATCACCGTCTTGTTGCGGCGAACCAGCCAGTTGTAGCCCATGACGGCCGGAACGGCGACGGCCAGACCGATGGCGGTCATGATCAGCGCTTCACCGACGGGGCCGGCGACCTTGTCGATCGACGCCTGGCCGGCGATACCGATCTGGGTCAGGGCGCCGTAGATACCCCAAACGGTACCGAACAGGCCGACGAACGGAGCGGTCGAGCCGACGGTGGCCAGGAAGGCGAGGCCGTCAGACAGGCGCGACTGGATGTTTTCGACGGCGCGCGAGACGCTCATCGAGATCCAGGTGTGGCGGTCGATCTGCTCGACCAGCGTGCCTTCGTGGTGCTCGCTGGACTTCAGGCCGGATTCGGCGATGTAGCGGAAGGCCGAGCCTTCTTCCAGCGTGTTGGTGCCGGCCTTGATCGAGCCCGCGGTCCAGAAGCCGTCGCCCACGCCGTTGGCGGACTGGAACATCTTGCGCTGTTCCCAGTACTTCGTGAAGATGATGTACCAGCTGCCCATCGACATGATCAGCATGATCACCAGGTTGAACTTGGCGATCCAGCCGCCGTCGCGCCACAGGGCGCCGAGGCCGTACGGGTTCTCGATCGTGGCCTTGCCTTCAGCGGCGGGGGCCGGGACAGGCGCCGCGCTGGTGTCGACCGCGGCCGGAGCCGGCGTGGCCGAGACGTCGGAAGCCGCAGCGGCGGCGGGAGCCGATGCGGTCGCGTCCGCCGGAGCCGATGCTTGCGCCAGAGCGGTGGTCGGGGCGGCGGCGACGGTCGCCAGCGCGAGGAGCGCGGCCGCAAAGGGAGTGCGCATCGTGTTCAGAAAGGACATGGTTCCTCCGGGAGGGAATGGTGCCGGCCAGCATGTCGATCTTGGCCGGGTA
>DASQCX010000733.1:0-2078 GCA_035634455.1 Burkholderiaceae bacterium | reverse complement strand
CGAGATCGTGGGGAACAGTTCGACGTCCACGACCTGCGTGCCGCCGTTCATCGACTTGGTCGTGCGCATCGTGTCCATCACGTGGACGACGGTGTCGTAGGGGATGTTGGGCTCGGGCAGCACGGACGCCGCCGTGACGGTCGGGAACTTGTTCTTGACCTGGAACATGTCGGCGTTGAGCGTGACGAGATCCGGGCCGTCCGCGTTGTTCGGGATCGTGAAGAACAGCCCGCCGATCTTGTCGCCGACCTCGATCTTGTCGTGGCGCACCACGACCTCCAGCTTGAGGTCGTCCGCCTTCAGGTTGTCCCAGTTGGCCGACTTGGCGGGCAGCGTCAGGTTGATCACCGACATGTTCGAGAACACCGCCGTCGACAGCAGGAACGGCACCAGCACGACGATCAGGTTGATGAACGCGCTGACCTCCAGCGCCTCGGAGCGCTTGCGCAGGCGTCTAACGGGCATGGCGGCACCCCCGGATCTGCGGGTGGGTGGAACGGCTCATGATCAGGCGGCCTTGTGTTCCGGCGCCAGGCGCTGCACGAGGTTCAGGAAGCTGATCTTGGCGGCCTCCAGGCCGTCGACGATGTCGGCGGTGCGCGCCTGCAGGAACGAGTGGATCAGCAGGAACGGGATCGCGACCATCAGCGCGAACGCCGTGTTGTTCATGGCGATGGAGATCGACGCCGACAGCAGCGCCGCCTTCTCGGCCGGGTTGACCTGGGCGACGGCGGTGAACGCGTGGATCAGGCCGGTGATGGTGCCCAGCAGGCCCACCAGCGTGATGACGTTGGCGAACACGGCGATGTAGTGGGTGCGCTTCTCCAGGCGCGGCACGATCTCCATCATGCCTTCCTCCATCGCGGCGTCGATGTCGTCGCGGCGGCGCGTGGACTGCAGGCGCGACAGGCCGTTGTGCACGATCTTGCCGATCGCCGAATCCGACGACGCGGTCAGGCCCAGCACTTCCTTCCACTGGCCGCCCTGCAGCAGCGGCAGCACCTTCGCCCAGTCCTTGCGGTTGGCCACGCGCGCCTTCTGCAGGAACATGAAGCGCTCGATGGCGATCGCCAGGCCGGTGGCCATGATCGCGAGGCTGGGGAAGATGAACAGGCCACAGTCCTGGAAGAACTTGATGATCGAGTCGACGGTATTCATCTGGAAATCTCCGGGGATCAGATTCGGGAACGTGAAAACGAAAGGGACGATGCGGATTCAGTGCGTCGCGGGCGTGGGCGCCGCGGCGGGAGACGCCACCGCGGCGGCGTGCTCCTGTTCGAGCTTGTCGTAGCGCACCTGGCGCCGGAAGACGTCGCGGTCGACGGGCGCCAACGCCTCGTCGATCACGCTCGCCGGCGGCCTGCCGGCCATGTCACCGGGCAGCGGCTTCTTCCAGGGCACGATGTAGAGCACCTTCGGCAATTCTCGGTTGCCGATGATCTTCGTGGGATCGATTTCGGCGCGATCCTGGCCAAACGCAGGCGCGACAAGGCAACCGATCGTAAGCAGCGACGCGATGCGACGGCGTGCGGTCATGACTTCTCCTTGGGCGCGCCGGCCGGCGCGGGCGCGGACGCGGCGGATGCGGCCGGCGCCGCGGCGGCGGGCACGCGGTGCTTGACGTCGGCCACCCACTTCGCGACGGCCGGGTCGCCGCCCGGCGTCAGCGCGAGGTAGCGCGTGTAGAGGTCGAGCGCCTTGGCGGGCTCGGCCAGGTACAGGTCGTCCAGCACGCCGAGGTTCAGCACCGCGGCGGCGTAGTCCGGGGCTAGGGCGATCGCGTGGCCGTAGGCGTCGCGCGCCTTGGCGAACTCGCCGCTCTGTCGATACGCGAGCCCCAGCTGGTTCCAGGCGACGGCGTGGCCGGGCGCGAGCGTGGTGGCCTTCTCGAGTTCGGTCACCGCCTCGGGCAGGCGTCCGGCGTTGCGCGCGATCAGGCCGAGGTTGGCGTGCGGGCCGGCGAGCTCGGGGCTGGACTGCGCGAGCGCGCGGAAGCCGCGTTCGGCGTCGGCGACGCGGCCGGCGCGCAGCAGGGCCAGCGCGTCGTCGTAGGCGCGCTGCGTGGCCGGCGCGATCGG
>DASQCX010000732.1:0-4915 GCA_035634455.1 Burkholderiaceae bacterium | reverse complement strand
GCGGCGATCGTCCTCGTCACGGCGACTCTCCTCTGCCGAGCACCGACGGCGGATGGACGTCGTCGGCGTCGAACGCGCGATCGCCGTTCACGTCGGCGACCCCGGTCGGTTGGAGTGTCGCGAAGGGGAACAGGTTCCGGTCCATCAGGTGCGACGGCGTGATGCGCGACATCGCGTCGAAGATGCGGTCGACGCGGCCCGGGTCCTCGCGCTCCCAGCCGCGCAGCATCTCGGCGATCTTCACCCGCTGCAGGTTCTGCTGGCTGCCGCACAGGTTGCACGGGATGATCGGAAAGCCGCGGTGCACCGCCCAACGCTCGAGGTCGCGCTCGGCGACGTAGGCGAGCGGGCGGATGACGACGTGCTTGCCGTCGTCGCTGACGAGCTTGGCGGGCATGCCCTTCATGCGGCCGCCGAAGAACATGTTGAGGAAGAGCGTCTGCACCATGTCGTCGCGGTGGTGGCCGAGCGCGATCCGGGTCGCGCCGATCTCGGTCGCGACGCCGTAGAGGATGCCGCGACGCAGCCGCGAGCAGACGCTGCACATCGTCTGCCCTTCGGGGACGAGGCGCTTGACGATCGAGTAGGTGTCCTGCTCGACGATGCGGTATTCGACGCCGAGCTTCTCCAGGTACGCCGGCAGCACGTCGGCCGGGAAGCCCGGCTGCTTCTGGTCGAGGTTGACGGCCACGATGTCGAAGCCCACCGGCGCGCGCTCGCGCAGCGACAGCAGGATGTCGAGCATCGCGTAGCTGTCCTTGCCGCCCGAGAGACAGACCATCACCTTGTCGCCCTCTTCGATCATGTTGAAGTCGGCGATGGCCTGCCCGACCTGCCGGTGCAGGCGCTTGGAGAGCTTGTTGGTCTCGTGGGCGGCCTTGCGCGCCGCCAGGCGCGCGGCCTCGGCGGCCTGCGCCGCGGCCACGGCGGCGGCGTCGGGGGCGGAGGCGGGCCCCGCTGTGTCGGGCAGGTCGGTGCGCTGTTCGAGGCTCACGTTGTCGTCCTTCAGGGATGCTTGACGCCGAAGACCTCGACGCCGACCGCCTCGCAGTCGGGATACACGTCGGGCTTCTCGGTGGAGACGCTCGCCGCGCGCACGCTCGGGTGCGCGAGCATCAGCGCGAGCACGTCGTCGCACAGCGTCTCCTGCAGGTGGACGTGGCCCCTGGCCATGCGCTGGGCGATCGTCGAGCGGATGAAGTCGTAGTCCAGCACCTCGTGCAGCTGGTCGGCCTTGGGCGTGGAGATGGCCAGCGGCACGTACAGGTCGACGTTGATCAGCACGCGCTGCTCGCCCTTCTTCTCGAAGTCGTGCACGCCGATGTTGATCATCACCTCGTAGTTGCGCAGGAACAGCCGGCGGCAGTCCATCAGGGTCGGGTGATGCAGGAGGCTGTTCATGTTCGGGTCTTTGTCAAATCTCGGGAAGCGAGGCTCGCATCCGAGCCTATCCGAGCTCCCCCTCGAGGGGCAGCGACGGGAGGAGCGTGGGGGCGTCATTTCGGCGCGCCAGGAACAGCACGTCGCGCGGTTGCCCGACCAGGTGCTGGCCGCCGTCGACCGCGAGGTCGACGCCGGTGATCGCGGGCGATTCGACGAGGAAGCGCACGGCGCGCGCGATGTCCTCGGGCGTGGACGAGCGGCCCAGCGCGGTGAGCCGGTGCGCCCTGGCGAACTCCTCTTCGTCCATCGGGCCGGAGACGAGCGTGATGCCCGGCGACACCCCGCACACGCGCACCGCCGGCGCCAGCGCCTGCGCGAGCAGCACCGTGGCGTGCGCGAGCGCGGCCTTGGTAAGCGTGTACGAGAAGTAGTCGGGGTTCGGGTTGTGCAGCTTCTGGTCGAGGAGGTTGACGACGCAGGGCGTCACGCGGACGTGCGCGGGCTGCGCGCGCACCTGCGCGGCGAGCGCCCGCGCGAGCTCGACCGGCGCCGCGACGTTGCTGCGCGTCAGCGACGCCAGCAGCGCGGCGTCGAAGCTCTCCGGGCTGTCGTACTCGAAGCGCGAGGCGCTGTTGACGACGGCGTCGACGCGCCCGAGCCGCTGCGCGATGGCGGGCACCAGCGCGGCGGTGGCGGCGGGGTCGGCGAAGTCGGCGGGAAACAGCTGCGCGCGCGCGCCGGCGGCGCGCAGCTCGAGCGCGGTGGATTCGGCGTCGTCCAGCGAGCGCGCGTCGGCGCCGCGGTGGTGCAGCGCGATGTCGAAGCCGGCGTGCGCCAGCTCCAGCGCGATCACGCGCCCGATGCGCCGCGCGGCGCCGGTCACCAGCGCCACCGGGCGCGGGCCGTCGCCCCTGGCTGCGCGGCGTTGCGGCGCGTCCGAGTCCGGCTTTTGTGCGTCAGGGTGGTGGGGGGTGGGCATGATCCCTACAATTTCATTCGATGCAGCACGATTCCACTCCCGGTCTTCCGGGCGCCACGACAGATTCCCCGGCCGCTCCGGCGACGCCCGGCGACGCGCTGGTCGCCCGGATCGCGTCCCGCATCGCCGCGGCCGGCGGCTGGATGCCGTTCGACGACTTCATGGCGGAGGCGCTGTACGCGCCCGGCCTCGGCTACTACAGCGGCGGACGCCGCATCTTCGGCCTGGGGCCGGAAAGCGGCAGCGATTTCGTCACCGCCCCCGAATTATCGCCGTTCTTCGGCCGCGCGCTGGCCGTGCAGGTGCGCGAGGCCCTGGCCGCGTCCGGCACCGGGCGCGTCTACGAGTTCGGCGCCGGCTCGGGCGCGCTGGCCGAGCAACTGCTGGAGGCGCTGGACGCCGACGACGCCGACGACGACGGCATGCTGCGCGTCCCCGTGGATCTCACGATCGTCGAATTGTCCGGGCCGCTGCGCGAGCGCCAGCAGGCGCGCCTCGCTCGCTTCGCGCCGCGCGTGCAGTGGCTGGACGCCTGGCCCGAGACGATCGAGGGCGTGGTCGTCGGCAACGAGGTGCTGGACGCGATGCCCGTGAAGCTGCTGCACCGATCGGGCGGCCGCTGGCACGAGCGCGGCGTCGTCGACCTCGCCGATCCGGCGTCCGCCGCGCGTGCCGCCGTCGGCTCGAATGACGGCCGGCACCGCTTCGCGTTCGCGGACTTGGACGCACCCTTCGAGCTGGAAGGCGAGACCCAGGCCGCCGCCGCGCTGATGGACGGCTTCTTCCCCGACGGCAGCGTCACCGAGATCCACCCCATCGCCGAAAGCTTCGTCGCCAGCCTGGCCGACCGGCTGCGCCGCGGCGTCGCGGTCCTGGTCGACTACGGCTTCCCCGAGCACGAGTACTACCACCCGCAGCGCACCGGCGGCACGCTGATGTGCCACCAGGCGCACAAGGCCGACGGCGACCCGCTGGCCGACGTCGGCGCCAAGGACATCACCGCGCACGTCAACTTCAGCGGCATCGCGCTGGCCGCGCAGGAAGCCGGCATGACGGTGCTGGGCTACACCTCGCAGGCGCGCTTCCTGATCAACTGCGGCCTGGTCGACCTGCTGGCCGCCGCCAGCGTCGGCGAGCGTGCGAACGCGCAGAAGCTGGTCAACGAGCACGAGATGGGCGAGCTGTTCAAGGTGATCGCGCTGGCGCGCGGCTGCGAGCTCGATCCGGTCGGGTTCCGCTCGGGCGACCGCTCGCACATGCTCTGAGGCGGGCAGTCGGCGATGCGCTTCCTGCTGATCCTGCTGCTGAGCCTGCTCATCTTCAACCGCTTCGGCGACTGGCTGACGCGCCACGGTTTCGGCCGCCTGCCGGGCGACATTCGCCTGCGCGTCGCCGGCCGCGAGCTGTTCCTGCCGCTGGGCAGCGGCGTGGCGCTGTTCCTCGTCGCCAGCGCGATCGCCTGGATCAGATAGGCGCCGGTAAGGCCGGAGCCCTCCGGCCGCGCAGGTTTCGCCGCATCGGCCACACTGCGCACATCGGCACCGGGCGTCCCCGGCGCGATGAACACGAGGAACCGACATGCTGGACTGGCTCGCCTATCGCAAGGAACTCACCGGCCGCATCGGCCAGCTCTCGACGCTGTCGCCCGACACGGTCAAGGGCTACGCGACGCTGTCCAAGGCCGGCGCGGCCACCGGCCACCTCGATGCCAAGACCCGCGAGCTGATCGCGCTGGCCGTCGCGGTGACCACGCGCTGCGACGGCTGCATCACCGTGCACGCCGCGGAGGCCGTCAAGCACGGCGCGACGAAGGACGAGATCGCCGAGGCGCTGGGCGTCGCCGTCGCGCTCAACGCCGGCGCCGCGCTGGTGTATTCGGCGCGGACGCTGGATGCCGTGGATGCCTACACGGCGAGCGCGCAGCCCGCGCCGGCGGCAGGCTGAAGCACGCGGCGGCCGGGCGTCAGCCGAAGGCGATCTCGGCCGCCGGCACCGCGTCGATCGCGACGTGGAAGCTGCTGATGTTGCGCAGCGTCTCGTTCTCGTGCAGCCGGATCTGCAGGCCGGTGGCGTGCGGCTTGTCGTGCGAGGTGTGGGCGTCGGCCGCGAGCGTGACCGCGTAGCCGCGCGCGGCGGCACCGCGCACGCTGGAGTCGACGCAGAACTCGCTGGAGTAGCCGCACACGACGACGTGGCGCACGCCGCGTTCGGCCAGTTGCCCGTGCAGCGATGTGCGCAGGAAGGCGTCGGACATCTTCTTGCGCAGGAACAGGTCGGATGGCGCGGTGGCCAGGCCCGGATGCAGCCGCCAGCCCGGCGTGTCGGCCACGAGGTCGCCGGCCGCCGTCTCGTGCTGCACCCACACCACCGGCACGTTCGCGGCGCGCGCGCGTGACGCGAGGCCGTTGATGCGCGCCGCGCAGCAGTGTCCTGAAGGCGCCGGCGTTTACACCGCGCCCCCGACGGCCGATGATGCGGCTCCCCCATCGACGCCCGCTCCATGAAGCTTTCCGCCCGCGACACCGCCCTCGTCGTCATCGACATGCAGACCGA
>DASQCX010000731.1:0-2242 GCA_035634455.1 Burkholderiaceae bacterium | reverse complement strand
ATGCCCTGCCAGACGCCCCCCTGCAAGCAAATCGAAGGAGAAGCCCGACATGGCTGAGTCTGCCGTTCCCGATCTCATCCTGCATCACGGCGTCTTCACGACGCTGGATCGCGCCAGGCCGGTGGTCGGCGCGGTCGCCATCAAGGACGGTCGCTTCCTGCGCGTGGGCGACGACGCGGAGATCGTCCGGCTTGCCGGGCCGCGCACGCGCCGGATTGACCTGCGGGGCCGCCGCGTGCTGCCCGGCCTGTGCGACAACCACACGCACATCATCCGCGGCGGCCTGAACTTCAACATGGAGCTGCGCTGGGACGGCGTGCCCTCGCTGGCCGAGGCCATGGCCATGCTCAAGCGCCAGGTCGACATCACGCCGGCACCGCAGTGGGTGCGTGTGGTGGGCGGCTTCACCGAGCAGCAGTTCGCCGAGAAGCGCCTGCCCACGCTGGACGAGCTGAACGCCGTCGCGCCGCACACGCCGGTCTTCATCCTGCACCTGTACGACCGGGCGCTGCTCAACGCGGCGGCCCTGCGCGCCGTCGGCTACGGCAAGGACACGCCCGATCCGCCGGGCGGCGAGATCCAGCGCGACTTCGCCGGCAACCCGACCGGCCTGCTGCTGGCCCGGCCCAACGCCTTCATCCTGTATGCCGCGCTGGCCCAGGGCCCGAAGCTCGCGCCGGACGACCAGGTCAACAGCACGCGCCTGTTCATGCGCGAGCTCAACCGCCTGGGCATCACCAGCGTCATCGACGCCGGCGGCGGCTTCCAGAACTATCCCGACGACTACCGGATCATCGACAAGCTGGCCCGCGACGGCGAGCTGACCGTGCGCATCGCCTACAACCTGTTCACGCAGAACAAGGGCGGCGAGCTGGGCGACTTCCAGCGCTGGAGCGACCTGATCGCCCCGCTGGCCGGCAGCGAGACCTTCCGCCACAACGGCGCCGGCGAGATGCTGGTCTTCAGCGGCGCGGACTTCGAGGACTTCCGCCAGCCGCGGCCCGACATGCCGGCGCAGATGGAGCCGGACCTCAAGGCCGTCATCCGCCACCTCGTGGCCAAGCGCTGGCCGTTCCGCATGCACGCGACCTACGAGGAGACGATCAGCCGCGCGCTGGACGTGTTCGAGAAGGTGAACCGCGAGATCCCGTTCGACGGCCTGCACTGGTGGTTCGACCATGCCGAGACCATCAGCCCGCGCTCGATCGACCGCATCAAGGCGCTGGGCGGCGGCATCGCGGTGCAGCACCGCATGGCCTTCCAGGGCGAGTACTTCGCCGCGCGCTACGGCGCCCGGGCGGCCGAGACCACGCCGCCCATCCGCCGCATGCTGGATGCCGGGCTGCCCGTCGGCGCGGGCACCGACGCCACGCGGGTCGCGAGCTACAACCCGTGGACCAGCCTGGCCTGGCTGGTCACCGGCAAGACGGTGGGCGGCATGCGCCTGTACGGCGAAGCCAACCTGCTCGATCGTCATACCGCGCTGCGGCTCTGGACCCAGGCCAACACCTGGTTCAGCCACGACGAGGGCCGCAAGGGCCAGATCGCCGCCGGCCAGCTGGCCGACCTGGCGCTGCTGAGCCGCGACTACTTCGGCGTGCCCGAGGACGAGATCGGCGAGCTCCACGCCGAGCTGACGGTGATGGGTGGCCGCGTCGTGCACGCGAGCGGCGACTTCGCCGATCACGCGCCGCCGCTGCCGCCGGCGTCGCCGGACTGGTCGCCGGTCAACCGCTTCGGTGGCCACTGGCATCGCGATCCGAAGGCCGGGCTCTTCGGCGGCGGCGCGCGGCGGCTGTCGGCCATGAGCTGCTGCGCCAGCCCGTGCGGCGTGCACGGCCATGCCCACGCGCGCGCGCTGGCGTCGTCGGTGCCCGCCGACGACCGCGGCTTCTGGGGCGCGCTGGGATGCGCCTGCTGGGCCTTCTGATGCCCGGACATGACCTGGGAGACCGGCACATGGCGAGCCATTTCGAACTGCCCCTGCGCACCCTCGCGCTGCTCACGCTGCTGCTGCCCTATCTGATCAGCGGCGCACTGAAGCTCGTGGACTTCGCGGGCGCCCAGGCGGAGATCCGCGCGCTGACCGGCGTCGCGTCCCCGGCGGGGCTGGCCGCGGCGGTCGTCGCCACGCAGCTGGGCGGCAGCGCCGTGCTGCTGTTCGGCGGCGCGTGGGCCTGGCTGGGGGGCCTCGCGCTCGCCGGCTTCACGCTCGTCGCCACCTTTCTGGCGCACGGGTGGT
>DASQCX010000730.1:0-6923 GCA_035634455.1 Burkholderiaceae bacterium | reverse complement strand
TGGTCGAGGACATGCTCAAGGCCGTCGAATGAGGCGCGCGGCGTCGCGCCCGTGATTGACCGGTCCGCCGGATCGGATACCGTCCCCACAAGAATTTCCCTTTACTCGTTACTGACCCGCACGCCGGAGACAAGATGGAACGCAACTGGTTGAAGAACTACCCCGAAGGCGTGGCGCCGCACGTGAACGCGAACGAATACGCGTCCCTGGTCGAACTGCTGGACTACAGCTTCTCGAAGTACGCCGACCTGCCGGCGTTCAAGTTCATGGGCAAGGACTTCAGCTACCGGCTGGTCGACGAGATGTCGCGCGCCTTCGCGGCCTACGCGCAGACGCTGGGGCTGGCGCAGGGCGAGCGCGTCGCCATCATGATGCCCAACGTGCCGCAGTACCCGATCGTCGTCGCCGGCCTGCTGCGCGCGGGCCTGGTGGTGGTCAACGTCAACCCGCTGTACACGCCGCGCGAGCTCGAGCACCAGCTCAAGGACTCCGGCGCCAAGGCCATCGTCATCATCGAGAACTTCGCCACCACGCTGCAGGAAGTGCTGCACGAGGTGCCGACCAAGAAGGTCGTCCTCGCCTCGATGGGCGACCTGCTGGGACTGCTCAAGGGCACGCTGGTCAACTACGTCGTGCGCAACGTCAAGAAGATGGTGCCGGCGTTCGACCTGCCCGGCGCCGTGCGCTTCAACGACGCGATCGCGATCGGCCGCCGCGCTGCGTTCAAGCCGGTCAAGGTGGGGCCCGACGACATCGCCGTGCTGCAGTACACCGGCGGCACCACCGGCGTGAGCAAGGGCGCGGTGCTGCTGCATCGCAACCTCGTGGCCAACATCCTGCAATCCGACGCCTGGTACCAGCCGGCGCTCGGCAAGGTGCCCAAGGGCGAGCAGATCGTCACCATCTGCGCGCTGCCGCTGTATCACATCTTCGGCTTCAACACGAACATGATGCTGGGGCTGCGCATGGGCGGCTGCAACCTGCTGATCGCCAATCCGCGCGACATCCCCGCGATGTTCAAGGACCTGCGCCGCCAGCCGTTCCACAGCCTGCCGGCCGTCAACACGCTGTTCAACGCGATGGCCAACCACCCGGACTTCGGCACGGTGGACTGGTCGCACCTCGTGATGTCGGTCGGCGGCGGCATGGCCGTGCAGCAGGCGACCGCGCAGCTGTGGCTGGAGAAGACGGGCTGCCCGATCTGCGAAGGCTACGGCCTGTCCGAGACCTCGCCGGCCGTCTCGTGCAACGCGGTCGACACCAACGCCTACAGCGGCACGATCGGCATGCCCATGCCCGACACCGACATCGCCCTGCTGGACGACGACGGCAACGAGGTCGCCCCCGGCCAGCGCGGCGAGATCGCCGTGCGCGGCCCGCAGGTGATGGCCGGCTACTGGCAGCGCCCCGACGAGACGGCCAAGGTCATGACCGCCGACGGCTACTTCCGCACCGGCGACATCGGCGAGGTGGACGAGCGCGGTTACTTCAAGATCGTCGACCGCAAGAAGGACATGATCCTGGTCTCGGGCTTCAACGTGTATCCGAACGAAGTCGAGGACGTCGTCGCCCTGCTCCCGGGCGTGCTGGAATGCGCGGCCGTCGGCGTGCCCGACGACAAGGCGGGCGAGGCCGTCAAGATCGTCATCGTCAGGAAGGATCCGGCGCTGACGGAGGCGGACGTCCGCGCGTGGTGTGAAACAAATCTTACGGGTTACAAACGCCCCAAGATCGTTGAATTCCGTTCTGATCTGCCGAAAACGAATGTAGGGAAGATCCTGCGGCGGGAGCTGCGGGACGGCAAGTGACGACATAGCAGGCCGCGGGCGGCCGAAAGGAAGCCTCGATGATGACCATGACCTTCGCGGAACACTACGTTCGCACCGAAGCCGGCAAGGCCGAGATCCGCGCGCACGCCATCAAGATGTCGCGCCCGGCCCGCAACCTGCTGATGGTGATCGACGGCAACTGCAGCGGCGACGCCTGGCTGGGCAAGGTCAACGGCAGCACCCCGGCCGACCTCGAGGTGCTGATCGCGGCCCGCCTGATCGCCCCGCAAGGCGCGACGGACGGCAAGACCGTGCACCAGCGCGTGCCGGTCGAGGCCGCCGTGCGCGACTGGACCTACGACGCGCTCTACACGCTGCTGACGCACGAGGCCAAGGAGCGCTTCGGCCTCATCAAGGGCTATCGCCTGATCCTCAAGATCGAGGGCTGCTCCGACCTCGCCGGCCTGCAGGCCGTGGCGCTGGAGTTCGTCGAGCACATCCGCAAGGCGCACGGCGAGGAGTCGGCCGCGCGCTTCCGCAAGCAACTCGGTGCGACGGAGTAGTCCGTTCGCCGCGGAGGCGGGCGCATGAGGCGCCTGGCCATCGTCGGCGCGATGCACGAGGAGATCGCCGCGCTGCGGCCCTGCCTCGAAGGCCTGCGCACCGAGCGGCGCGCCGGCCGCGACTTCCACTTCGGCCGCCTCGACGGCCACGACGTGATCCTGGTGCGCTGCGGCATCGGCAAGGTCGCCGCGGCCACGACGGCGGCCGTGCTGCTGGACGCGTTCGATGCAGGCGCGCTGCTGTTCACCGGCGTCGCCGGCGGACTGGGCGAAGGCGTTCGCGTGGGCGACGTCGTGGTCGCCGGCGCGCTGCTGCAGCACGACATGAACGCCGCGCCGCTGTTCCCGCGCTGGGAGGTGCCGCTGACCGGCCGTGCCCGCTTCGATGCCGATGCCGCGTGGACCGCCCGTCTCGTGCAGGCCAGCCGCGCCCTGGCGGCGAGCAAGCTCCACGCCGACATGGCCGCGATCCACCAGGGCCTGGTCGTCAGCGGCGACCGCTTCGTCGCCACGCGCGCCGAGAGCGACGCGCTGCGCGCCGCGCTGCCCGACGCCCTGGCCGTCGAGATGGAAGGCGCCGCCGTCGCCCAGGTCTGCCACGATTTCGCGCGGCCGTTCGGCGTCGTGCGCACGATCTCCGACCGCGCCGACGACGCCGCCCACGGCGATTTCCAGCGCTTCGTGCGCGACGTGGCGGCGCCGTACTCGCGCGACATCGTGCGCGCGGCGCTGGCCCAGGGCGCGTAGCGCGCCGCCGCGCGATCGGCGGCATGCGGCACACTGGCGGCTGTTCCCCGCTCCGCTCGTCCCATGTCCCTGCGCCTGTTCGTCGATTCGCCCCTGTCCGCCGACCTCGAGTTCGCGTTGCCGGAGGACGCCGCGCGCCACGTGCAGGTGCGCCGCCTGCAGCCCGGCGACGCGCTGCACCTGTTCGACGGCCGCGGCGGCGAGTGGTCGGCGCAGGTCACGCGCATGGGCAAGCGCGACGTCGACGTGCGGGTCGGCGCGCACGAGGCGGTCGAGCGCGAGCTGCCGTTCCGGCTCGAGATCGCGCTGGGCATGCCCACCAACGAGCGCATGGACGCGCTCGTCGAGAAGGCCACCGAGCTCGGCGCCGCCGCGATCCAGCCGCTGCAGACCGAGCGCTCGGTGCTGCGGCTGGACGGCGAGCGCGCCGCGAAGCGAGTCGCGCATTGGCAGGCGGTGGCCGTCGGCGCCAGCGAGCAGAGCGGCCGCACGCGGGTGCCCGTGATCGCGCCGGTGCGCAGCGTCGCGGCGTGGCTGGCCGCGTTGCCGGACGACGACGAGGCCGGCCGCTTCGTCATGAGCACCGGCAGCGCGCCGGCGCTGGCGCGCGTGGCCGCGCCGGCCGCCGCGGGCCGCTGGCTGGCGTTGAGCGGGCCCGAGGGCGGCCTCGCGCCCGAGGAGGAGGCCGCGGCCGTCGCGCGCGGCTTCGCGCGCATCAGCCTCGGCCCGCTCATCCTGCGCGCCGACACCGCGCCGCTGGCCTGGCTGGCGCAGATGGCGGTGCTGCTGCCTTGCGCGCAATGAGAAACGCCGCCTCGGCGTGAGCCGGGCGGCGTCGTGCAGCGGTCATCGGCGCCGCGGCGCCGGTCACTCAGCGGCCTTGTTCGACGTCGTGGATGGCGCGGCGCGTGGCCTGGATGGCCGCATCGGTGTGTTCGACGATGCGATTGCGCAGGTTGCGCGTCTCGGGGTTGTCTTCCTCGCGGGCGACGTCGTCCTTGGCCTTCTGCAGCAGGTCCAGCGCGTGGTGCAGGCGGCCGGGGCGGTCGAGGTCGGCATCCTCGTGCGGGTGGTCCTCGAGGTTCTTGCCGTCTTCCATCGCGGCGACCTTGGCCTCGCGGATCGCGCGGTCGGTCTCGACGATCGCGACGTCCTCCTGAGAGCTGACCGCGGCGTCGCCGGGGCGATGCTCCAGGTTCCAGCGCGCGGCGCGCAGGTCGGTCAGCGCGTGCAGGTAGGCGGGGTGCCGGCCGGGCAGGTCGGCGGCGCTGGCCGACAGCGCGGTGAATGACGCGCAGAGGGCGAGCGTGGCGAGGACGGTGTTCGAGAGCTTGCGGGACATGCTGGTCTCCTGGTCTGTTGGAAGGTGTGCGTGGTGCGCACCCAGGAAACGGCTGCCGCGAAAGCGTCGTTGACGCCGTCGCCCGCGCGTGGCTTGCGCGATGCTGACCGCTGCGTGACGCTTCGGTTGCGCGAAGATGTCCCGCGTGTTGCGCCGCACGCAGCCGTGACGACGCGCGGCGCGTGTCCGATCAACGGTGTTGTTCGACGTCGCGGATCGCGCTGCGGGTCGCCTCGAGGGCCAGGTCGATGTGCTGGACGACGGCGCCGCGCAGGCGGCGCGCCTCCGGGTTGTCCTCGCCTTGCGCGACGTCCTGCTTCGCCTTGATCAGCAGGTCCTGCGCGTGATGCAGGGCGCCAGGATGGTCGAGCGAGGCATCCTCGTGCTCGTCCTGGGCGACGTTCTTGCCGTCGTCGCCCGCGGCGCGCATGGCCTCCGCGATGGCGCGGTCGACTTCCGCGACCGCGATGCGTTCCTGCTCGTTCACGGCCGCGTCGCCGGGACGGTGCGTGAGGTTCCAGCGCGCGTGGCGCAGGTCGCTCAGCGCGTGCAGGTAGGCCGGGTGATGGCCGGGCAGGTCGGCGGCCTGTGCGCCGAACGCACTGGACAGCGCCGCCAGCGCGAGCGTGGCGATGAGGGGGATCGTGCGACGGATGGGCATGGAGGCTTCCTTTTCGAAGTGCGCGGTTTGTCGGGCGCACTGAAAAAGCCGACCTCGCGGGGACCCGTTTTGACCGACGCCCTTGCGCGAGCCTGTCTGCTCGTTACGAGGGGTTGCCGTCGGCCGCCGCCGGTCCGGCCGCGCGGGCCGAGCCGCGCACCATGTCGAAACGGAACAGGCGGCACTCGATGGGCCCGTTCCACATCGGCAGGCGACGGCTTTCCTTCAGCCGCATCGCGCTCGGCAGTTTCATGTCGGGGCTCAGCACCCACGCGGTCCAGCCGCTGTACTGCCGTTTCCAGTGCGACGCCAACTGGGCAAAAAACTCGCCCGCCTCCTGAGCGCTGCCGTCGCCGGCCATGGCGACTTCGCGTCCCGCGCGCGCCTGCGCCTGCTCGCGCGCGATCGCCGCCGCGCCGGGTCCGGGCGCGCGCGGCGGCGCCGTGAACGTGCGCGGCCCCTGGCTGCCGCGGCCCTTGGCGCCGATGCGCTCGCCGTAGGGCGGATTCATCACGATCGTGCCGCGGTCGGCCGGCGCGGGGCGCTGCAGCGCGTCCGCGGTCTTGAACTCGATGGCGTGCGCGACGCCCGCGCGCTCGGCGTTGCGCGTGGCGAAGTCGGTCATGCGGAACGAGACGTCGCCCGCCCAGATCGGCACGGCCGGCTCGACGATGGCGTCGCGCGCCTCGACCTGCATGCGGCCCCAGCGCTGCGCGTGGTCGCGGAACGGGCGCAGTCGCTCGAACGCGAAGCGGCGCGTGAGGCCCGGCGCGACGTTGCACGCGATCTGCGCGGCCTCGATCGCGATCGTGCCGGCGCCGCAGCATGGGTCGAGCAGGCCGCCGTCGCCCGCGCGGCCGTGCCAGCCGGCGGCGTGGATCAGCGTCGATGCCAGCGTCTCCTTCAGCGGCGCCTCGCCCTGTTGCTCGCGCCAGCCGCGCTTGAACAAGGCCTCGCCGCTGAGGTCGATCGCGAGCCAGGCGTGCGTCTCGCCGACGTGCAGGCTGATCGCGAGGTCGGGGAAGCGCGTGTCGACGCTGGGCCGCGCGCCGGCGACGTCGCGCATGACGTCGCACACCGCGTCCTTGATGCGCAGCGCCGCGAAGTTCAGGCTCTGCAGGGGCGAGCGCTGGGCGGTGACGTCCACGCGCAGCGTCTCCTCCGGCGTGATCCAGTCGCTCCAGCGCACCCGCCGCGCGAGGGCGTAGAGATCGTGCTCGCTGGCGTAGGGCGCGTCCAGCAGCGGCCACAGCACGCGCTGCGCGAGGCGGCTGTGCAGGTTCAGGCGCATGGCGTGCTCGACGCTCGCGTCGACCATCACGCCGCCGCGCCCGGCCTCGACGCCGGCGCGCGGGCCGCAGATGCGCAGGCACTCCTCGGCGAGCAGCGCCTCGCTGCCCTGCGCGCAGGGGACGAACAGGAAGTCGTTGTCCATGGGCGGGACGGGCGCGCCGGCTACACGGCGCGCCGCAGGTTCGCGGGCGCGATCTTCAGGGCCTCGCGGTACTTCGCGACGGTGCGCCGCGCGACCTGGATGCCCTGCCCCTCGAGCAGCTCGGCGAGCTGGCTGTCGGACAGCGGCTTCTGCGGGCTCTCGGCCGCGACGAGCTGCTTGATCAGCGCGCGCACGGCCGTCGACGAGGCGTTGCCGCCCGCGTCGGTGTTCAGCGAGGAGCCGAAGAAGTACTTGAGCTCGTAGGTGCCGAACGGCGTGGACATGTACTTGGCCGTGGTCACGCGCGAGATGGTGGACTCGTGCAGCCCCAGCTCGTCGGCGATCTCGCGCAGCACGAGCGGCTTCATCGCGATGGCGCCGTGCGAGAAGAAGTTCTTCTGCCGCT
>DASQCX010000729.1:0-3660 GCA_035634455.1 Burkholderiaceae bacterium | reverse complement strand
GATCCAGCCCCCGCGCTTGTGACAGGCCCCGCGCCTTCAGCCCCGAAGCTGCGCCGCGATGCGGGCCAGCTTGTCCGGGTTGCGCTGCGAGTGGATGCGGACGACGCGCTCGCCGTCCGTCTCGATGGCCTGCGCGGACTCGAGCGCGCCGTCGACGAAGCGCAGCAGGCCCCAGTCGCCGTTGAGCCGGACGATCTCGATGCGCATGGCGTCGCGGTGGCGCAGGCTCGTCGCGTAGAACAGCTGGGCGATGCGCTGGCCGCCGGCCAGGTGCGCGAACGCGGGCACGCGTCCGCCGCCGTCGCCGATCAGCTCGGCGCCGTCGTCCAGCAGGTCGCGGATCAGCGAGAAGTCCTGGCCGGTCAGCGCGTCGGCGAAGCGGCGCAACAGGCGCAGGTGGGTGTCGGGCGGCACCGCGTAGCGCGGGCGCGCCTCCTTCAGCTGTGTCTTCGCGCGGCTCACCAGCTGGCGGCAGGCGGCCTCGGACCGGGCCAGCGTGCGCGCGACGTCGGCATAGTCGGCGTCGAACACCTCGCGCATCAGGAAGGCGGCGCGCGCCTCGGGCGACAGCCGCTCCAGCACGGTCAGGAAGGCCAGCGACAGCTCGTCCGCGCGCTCCAGGATCTGCTCCGGCGAGCTCGGCGAATCGGTCAGCTGCGGCTCGGGCAGCCACTGGCCGACGTAGTGCTCGCGCTGCACCTTGACGGCGCGGTAGCGGTCGATCGCCAGCCGGGTGGTGACGGTCACCAGCCAGCCGTCGGGGTTGTCGAGCGCGTCCCGCGCGGCCTCGTGCCAGCGCAGCCAGACGTCCTGCACGACCTCCTCGGCCTCGGCGAGCGAGCCCAGCATGCGGTAGGCGATGGCCTGCAGCCGGGGGCGCAGGCGGTTGAAGGCGAGGGTGGCGTTGTCCATGGTGCAACCATGACGTTCAGGACGACGAGTTTGTGACGGCGCCGGCGAAATGCCTTCGCCGGACGCCGTCGGACGCCACCTTACCTCGCCGCGGCGCGTTGCGCTTCCGGGCCCGGTGGCCGCCGCTCCGGTGGCGGCAGGCCCGGGCTCCGGCGGATCGTCAGCCCGTCAGGCGGTCGAACCCCAGCATCGCCGAGTTGGACGCCGTCTCGTCGAAGGTCCCGTGCAGCGACGCCATCATGGCGCTGTCCAGCGACAGCTCCATGTAGCGGTAGCTCGACCGGATGGCCTGGCGGACCTGCGCGATCTCGTGCGCGCCGGGGGCATGCCCCAGCAGGGTCGCGACGATGTCGAGCGCCTCCCACGGATGCGTGTCGTCGTATTCGGCGTGCACCTTGAGCCAGCGCATCGCCGGGACGCGGATGTCCTCGGGCAGCGAGCGGGCGTAGGCGTCCTGCGAGCACACCATGCACGACCACTCGCCCGTGGCGCCCTCGACGGCGTAGTTCGTCGCCGCGATGGCGACCGCCAGGTCGGCGCGGTCGCACACGTACCAGCACCAGTGCGCGAGGGACTGGAGCTCCTCGGTGTCGCTGGCCGACCGGAGGTCGTTCAGCGTCAGGCCCGCCGCGCCGGCCCAGGTGGCCCAGTGCTCGGCGTGCTTCTGTTCGACGCGGATGTTCTGGATCAGGTAGCGGCGCGCCATGTCGATGCCCGCGCTCTCGCCGTAGCCGGCCTTCTTCAGGTTCATCGCCATGAAGCGCGGGAACTGCTCGATCGTCGGCCAGATGCCGGTCATGAAGCGCTGCATGGACGGAAGCGGCAGCTTCGCGTCGCGCATCAGCGAGAACAGCTCGTGTTCGACGACACGGCGCTTCTGCGGCGTCGTCTCGTGAACGACGCGTTGCAGCCAGACTGGATAGCTGCCTATGCTTTTCAGGTCGCCGGTGCGGCGGAATGCGTTCGACATGATTCTCCTCGAATATTTCGTGACGTATGCCCGTCGAATACTGCCTGCGGGCCGTGGTGTGGACAACTCGCGTCTACCCCAGCTTTCTCGTCGTTGCAGCGGTTCGACGGGCCTCGGGCGCGGGGCGCCCTTGATGCGACGGAATCAGGCAAATGCCTCCTGGCTGTGCGCATCCAGCACCGCCAGTACCTCCTCGAAATTGATGGGTTTGGTCAGATAGCTCTCGAAGCCGAACTCCATCGCGGCGCGGATCTGCTCGGGCAGCGCGTCCGCGGAGAGCGCGATCAGGCACAGGTTGCGTGTCGCGCGATCGCGCCGCAGCTCGCGCGCGAGCTCGAGGCCGGTCATGTCGCCCAGGTTCATGTCGACGAGCATCAGGTCCGGCGGGTCGGCGCGCGCGCACTCCAGCGCCATCGCGCCGCTGGTCGCCACGCGCAGCGATACCCCGCGCCGCATGGTCACCAGCTGGCGCACCAGTTCCGCGTTGACCTCGTCGTCCTCCGCATAGAGGACGGTCAGCGTCGGGTGCGCGCGCGACTCCGCCGCGCGGGCCATGCGCACCGAGTCGGCCATCGTGGCCGGGGCGCAGGCCAGGCTCAGCTTCAGGCTCGCGCAGGTCCCCACGCCGAAGGTGCTCGCGACGGTCAGCGTGCCGCCCATCATCTCGGTCAGCTGGCGCGAGAGGACGAGCCCGATGCCGGTGCCCTCGACCGTCGACGTCTCCGCGCCGAGCCGGTTGAACGGCTGGAACAGGCCGGCGAGCTGCTCCGGCGGGATGCCCTGGCCCGTATCGGTGACCTGGATCTCCAGCTCGCACGCGCCGCGCTTCCAGGTGAGCGCGACGCTGCCGCCGGGCCGGTTGTACTTCACGGCGTTGCTCAGGAGGTTGACCAGCACCTGCCGCAGCCGCACCGGGTCCGCGCTGACCCACAGGTCGCCGTCGGGCACGGGCCGCGTGTCGGCGCGCGGCCGCGCGCCCGGGGCCGGCGGCTCGGCGGCCACGAAGACCTCGATGCCCGCCTTGGTCACCAGCGGCGACACCATGGTCGCGGCCTCCTCGATGACCCTGAGCAGCTGCACCGCCTGCGTGGACACGGACATCTCGCCCGACTCGATGCGCGACAGGTCGAGGACGTCGTTGACCAGCGCGAGCAGGTGCGCGCCGGCGTTCTCGACGTGCTGCACGCGCTCGAGCTGTTCCGTCGACAGCGGCTTGACGGTGTCCAGGCGCAGCAGCTTCGAGAAGCCGATCACGGCGTTCAGCGGCGTGCGCAGCTCGTGGCTCATGCGCGAGAGGAACTCGGTCTTGGCCCGGCTCGACGCCTCGAGCGCCTCGTGCGCGCGCCGCTCGGCGTCCGCGATGATGCGCACGGTGATGTCGCGCAGCACGATCGTCGTCAGGGCGCCCTGCTCCGTCTGCAGGCGCGACAGGGACGCCTCGATCGGGAACGAGCGCCCGTTGCGCTTGCGGCCCGTCAGCGCCTGGAGCGCCCCGGCGGCGGGCGCTTCCCCCGGCGCGGCCCCGGCCGAGGCCGGGAGGCTTTCGATGAAGCGGTCGATCGTGCTGCCCAGCGCGTCGGCCGCCTGCACGCCGAACAGCGTCTCGGCGGCGCGATTGAACAGGACGATCCTGCGCCGCTCGTCGATGGTGACCACGCCTTCGGTCACGGCGTGGATCAGGCGCTCCATGCGCAGGTCGGCCGCGGCCTGCATGCGGATCGCGCGCCGCACGAAGCCCAGGCCGGAGATCATGAGCAGCACCGCGATGGTGGTGTTGA